>CABQXG010000121.1 GCA_902468045.1 uncultured Collinsella sp. | reverse complement strand
GTCAGATTATCGATAACGGAATCGGCTCGCGATTGATCGAGGGTGACACCCTCGTGCGGACGCAGCGCCAGGACGCAGGCGCCGGAGCGCTTACCAGCCTCGATGCCCAAAGGCGAATCCTCGATAACCAGGCACTCGGCAGGCTCCACCCCCAGCGCCTCCATGGCACGCAGGTAGATCTCGGGGTCGGGCTTAAACGCACTGCACTCGTGACCGCTGATGGTGTAGTCCAGCACGTCGGTGATACCGGCAATCTCCACCAGCTCGTCGATCAACTCGCGATAGGACGAGCTCGCGATGGCACACTTCACGCCACGCTCATGCAGCTCACGCATCACCGGCTCCGTCTGCTCGTTGAGCAGCTCGGCATACGGAACGGGGTGGTCCGGGCTGTAGACCTGCTTGTACTCCACGCGTAGGCGCTCGCGCAGCTCAACATCGTCGGGCACCAGCGCCTCCCAAATGGCCGGCTCGTTAGACCCCGAAAGATCGGGAATCTCGTCCAAGTGGAACCCCTTCTCTTCCATAAACGCCACGCGGCGGCGGTTGTAGAACCACTCGGTATCGACCAGCACGCCGTCCATGTCAAACAGCACTGCCTTGATCATACGCATCTCCTCCCACCTGCCAAAAAGGGACAGGTTTATTTTGGTAGGTTTTATCTGGGGTTTTGCGACGCGACGGATTCGCCCTCCCCAAAGCAAAAAGGGGACGGGGCGCAAACCCCATCCCCTCTCAATCAACCCGTAAGGTCTACTTACTTGTGATTAGTAGGAAAGCTTCCACATGTAGCGACGCATGGTCAGCGGGTGCTGACGGGCCTCGGCGATCTGGTTGCCGTACTCGCGCATAACGGCGAGGTGCAGCAGCGGGTTGAAGTAGGTGACGACGCTCGCGGGCACAGCGTCAGCCAGGCCGTAGTCCTTGGAGTCGATCAGAGCGACCTTGGCGCCCATGCGCTTAAGGAAGGTGAGGGCGCGGGCGTCCATCGGACGGGTAGCGCCATCGGACATGAAGAAGACGTAGGGCTTACCCTCGGTGGAAACCTCGAACGGGCCGTGGAAGTACTCGCCGGTGTTGTAGGCGGCGGCGTCGATCCACTGCATCTCGGTGAACAGGAAGGCGGCGTGAGAATAAGCCATCTTCTCGGAGGCACCGGAGGCCATGAAGTAGATCATCTTGTCGTCCTTGAAGTCCTCGGCGAACTTCTTGGCGAGCTTCTTGCAGTGCTGAGCGGCGTTCTCGCAGAGATCGAAGACGTTGGTGAGGCCGGTGATCATGTCCTCGTAGTGGTCATAGCCCTCGGTCTGCTGAAGGATCTCGACAGCAAGAGCGATGGCATAGCCGGGCTTCTCGCACTTGGCAGCGTAGTTGGCGTGGAAGCCGTGAACGATGACGTGGTCGGCGTCGACGGTCAGAGCGGAGCCAGCCTTGTTGGTGAGGGAGACGACCGGGCAGTTGTGCTTCTTGGCGGTCTTGTTGGCCTCGACGGTCTCGGGCGTGGAGCCACCGAGGGAGCAGGTGATCACGAAGGTGTGCTCGTTGACCCAGGAAGGCGTGTCGTAGTTGAACTCGTTAGCGGTGAAGATCTGAACGTTCAGCTTGTCCGTGTTGTTGGCCAGGAAGTACTTGGCGGGGTAAAGGTCGGACATGGAAGCGCCGCAGCCGACGAAGGCGACGCTGTGGATCTCGTGGTTGGACAGGACGTCAGCGACGATCTGCTTAGGGAGGTTAAGGTCGATCTCGTACATCTGACACATTCCTTTCGATTTTTGCGGCGCCACTTTGCCGGACGCACGCAGGGTTACCGTGATTTGGACCGAGTCACCGGCCCGTTGAGGATGTGACAAAGGAACTGTCCCTCTGTCACGTATAGGGATGGAAGCCTGCCTGGGGTATGGGATGCCAGGCAGGCCCCCGGGGGAAAGCGGTTAGGCGCTTGGTCGCGACTAGGCCAGGATGCCGGCCGCGGAGAGGGCGATGCCGCCCACAATGGCGATCACGAGAAGCCAACCGGTGTTGACGTTCTTCTTGATGAGCCAGTACATAAGGCCGGTGAGGCCAAGGGAAATCATCTGGGGCATCATGCCGTCCAGGATGTCCTGGATAACGACGGTGCCCTCAGCGAACTGCAGCGGGGTGGTGGCGCCAATCAGCGTAGCGATCATGCCGCCCACGGACATAAGGCCCACGATGCCGCAGACATACATGAGCTTCTCCATGAGGTCGCCGCCCTGAAGCTTGCTCAGGTACTCGTGGCCGCCCTGATAGCCCATCTTGGCTGCGAACCAAGTGATCAGCACAGCGGGGACGATGGAGATGAGCATGGCCAGGATCGGGCCCATGATGGAGCCCTGCTGAGCCAGCTGAACGCCCAGGCCAAAGGCGATAACGCGGATGGTGCCCTGGAAGAAGGAGTCACCGATGCCGGAAAGCGGACCCATGAGGGAGGTCTTGACCGCGTTAATCGAATCGGGATCGAAGTTCTCGGGATCCTTGGCGTACTCCTCCTCCATGGAGGCGGCGAGGCCCAGGATGAAAGCGCTCGTCTGCGGGGTGCAGTTGTAGAACGCCATGTGACGGTGGTAAGCCTCTTTCTTAGCAGCGAGCTGCTTGGGGTCGGACTCATCCGGATAGAGGCGATCGAGCGTGGGAACCATGCCGTAGAGGAAGCCCATGTTCATCTGACGCTCGTAGTTCCAAGAGGCCTGGATGGCCCAGGAGCGCCAGAAGAACTGGCTGACCTTCTTGTTCAGGGACACGTCCTTGGTTGCGGTTGCCATAGTGTGTTCCTCCTTAGTCTTCGTCGTCTTCGAGCGGATCGTAGTCGGAATCGACACCGGCGGCTGCATGGGAACCGTTGAACTTGAAGCCCATGAAGACGACAGCCAGGCACACACCGATCAGAGCGACCGCGATGACGGACAGGTTGAGGTAAGCGGCGAGCAGGAAACCGATGAACAGGAACGGAGTCATACCCTTCTTGATCATCATGGTGAGCAGCAGGGCCAAGCCGTAGGCGGTCATGATCTTGGTCGAAACGTTAAGACCAGTGGACAGCCACTCGGGAACCATGTTGACGATGGCCTGAACCAGGTCGGTGCCAACAAAGACGGCGAGGAAGATCGGCAGGAAGTACATGACGGCGTACAGACCGGAGCCGGCGCAGATGTGCATACGGTAGGCGGTCTTGAACTTTCCGTTATCGATCGCGCTATCTGCCACATGGGTGAGGGCGGCGATGATGGAGCGGAACACGATGCCGAGGAGCTGACCCAGGACGGCGACCGGGATGGCGATCGTCATGGCGGTCTCGGCGGAAGCATCGGTCAGGCACGCAAAGGCAGCGGCCACGATGCCGCCCAGGACCATATCGGGCGGAACGGCGGCGCCGACCTGTACCAGGCCCATGGACACGAGCTCGACGGCGGCACCGACGGCAAGGCCGGTGGGCACATCGCCCAGCAGCAGACCGACGAGCGTAGCGCCAACGAGGGGCTGCTCGAAGTTAAGACGACCGAGCAGGCGGGAGTCCCACATGCAGAACACGCCGACGAGGCCGACGAGCACCGCACTGATGAACGTATTCATACCCTTCTCCTTTCAGTCAGGCAAAAGCCTGGTTGATTACAGCTTGGCGTCGATGTCGACGCTCTGATACGTAGGGGTCTGCTGGACATAAAGCTTGATGCCCATGTCGAGCAGCTGGTTGACGTCGGCCTTCTGGTTGGCGTCGAGGAAGACGGAGCTGTCCTTGCCGCCGACCTGGTCGGCACCGTCGTGGTTGGCGGTGGCGCCCAGGTTGATGGCGTCGAGCTTGTAGCCCTGGCAGAACTGCAGCATCTCGGCAGTGTTGCCAAAGACGAACATGACGCGCTCGCCGAGGGTGTTGAGCTTGTCCATCTTGGCGAGGGCACGCTCGACGGTGAAGACGTTCAGGCGAACGCCCTGGGGCTTGGCCAGCTTAAGAGCGCCCTTCTTGATGTCATCGTTGGCGGCAGCGTTGTCGACGACGATGATGCGCTCGGCCTGAACCTTGGTGGTCCAGGTAAAGACGACCTGGCCGTGCAGCAGACGGTAGTCGAGACGTGCGAGGACGATCTTGGCGGGACCGGAGCTGTGACGGGGCGCCTTGGCCTTCTTGGCGGGAGCCGCGGCAGCCTCGACCGGTGCGTTGGGGTTGGTCAGGCCGGTGCGGGCCTCGTTGATGAGGGCCGCGAGCTCGGCGCCCTTGACGGGGACGGGGCTCATAGCGAGCGTCAGTGCCAGCGGAATGTTGAAACCGCTGACAACCGTGAACTTCGTGCCGTTCTTGGAAAGCTCGACCATGTTGTTGTTGACCGAGCTGCCGAGCATATCGGTCAGCACATAGACGGTGTCGTCCGTGTTGAACGTGGCGATCATGGCGTCCACCTTATTGGTGATGGGCTCCTTGTCGTCACGAGCAAGCGACACGACGTGGACGTTCGACACGTCGCCGAGAACCATCTCGAGCGTGTCTTTGGCGCCTGCGGCCAGGCCGCCATGAGATGCGAGAATGATCTGATTCATCTTGCCTCCTCCTTTTCGTTATGGTCATTATAACGTCTTATACGTTGCTTATATTGCTAATTAGTATAAAGACCGTTCGCGGGTGAAAATCGACCGTTGACGGGTTTAACGTACTTGAAACGTTGGGGCCGGGTAGGCCGGCGCTGGCTGGATAACCCGAGGTCAGCCCCTGCGCGCAATCCTCTATCGCACAAAGTACCAGGGGCTTTCCTGCACGGTGGGCTCCAGCGCGATGCCGGTGCGCTCCTTAAACAGATCCATGTCCTGCGATTTCTCCGTCCACCACGCGTTGGGCTTAAAGGTCATGCTCTCAACAACATGACCGACAAACACACTGTTGCGCAGCTTGGAGAAGTCGGTGTTCATGATCAGGATGGACGCGAGCACCAGCACGATGCCCAGGACTTTGATCACGCCGGCGGGCTCGGCATAGACACCAATGCCCACCAGTACGGTGACGACCGTCTCGAAAGACATTACGACGGGAACTTTCGATGTCTCGAGCCCCATGGACAGACCCTGCATATATAAGATGTAAGCCACGGCTGTGGGGATGAGTCCAAAGCCAAGGAACAGCAGCAGCAGCTGTGGCGACATTGCCGCGGCGACATCCGGCCACGGAGCC
>CABQXG010000120.1 GCA_902468045.1 uncultured Collinsella sp. | reverse complement strand
CTTGCATGTCCGAGGACGCGCCGGGAGGGAACTTGCTCTCTGCCCGGATAGGTAAGACAAATTACGCGACGGTGTAAACCCAGTTGTGCTTGTCCTCGACAGCACCGGACTGGATGCCAGTCAGGGTCTCGCGGAGCTTCTTCATCACAGGACCGATCTCGGTGTAGCCAGCCGGGAAGGTCACGGTCTCGTCGGCGCCGTAAACCTTGTTGTCGATCTCGCCAACCGGGGAGATGACGGCAGCGGTGCCGCACAGGCCGCACTCCACAAAGGTGCCGGCCTTGACCTCGGCCCATTCGACGGGGCGCTGATCGACGGTCATACCCAGGTCCTGAGCAACCTGAACGAGCGAACGACGGGTGATAGAGGGCAGGATGGAGTCGGTGTGCGACTGAGGAACGACGAGGGTGCCGTCCTCCTTCACGAACAGGACGTTGGCGCCACCGGTCTCCTCGACATAGGTGCGGGACTCGGAGTCGAGATACAGGTTCTCGGCATAGCCCTCGCGATGGGCCTCCATCGTGGGCTTAAGGGACATGGCGTAGTTGAGGCCGGCCTTGATGTTGCCGGTGCCGTGCGGTGCGGCACGGTCATACTCGGAAACGCGCAGCTTGACGGGCTTGAGGCCACCCTTAAAGTACGGACCGACCGGGGTCACGAGAATGCGGAACGTGTACTCAGGAGCGGGAGCCACGCCGATCACGTCACCGGAGCCGATCATAAACGGACGCACGTACAGGGTCGCGCCGGAGCCGAAGGGCGGAACCCAGGCGGCGTTGGCAGAAACGACCTGCTTGACGGCCTCAACGAACTTGTCCTTGGGGAACGGGGGCATCTCAAGGCGCTGGGCAGAGTTGTACATACGCTCGGCGTTCATGTCGGGACGGAAGCAGACGATGCTGCCGTCCTCGGCGGTGTAGGCTTTCAGGCCCTCAAAGACCTCCTGGCAGTAATGGAAGATGCCGCCGCACTCGGAGACATGCAGGGTGTGGTCGGTGGTCAGGCCGCCCTCGTCCCACTCGCCGTCCTTCCAATGGGCCTCGTAGCTGTAATCGGTCTTCATGTAGCCAAAGCCGAGGCTACCCCAATCGATATCCTTCTTCTCGACAGTCATATGCCGCTCCTTACATACACAGTTGCATACTCGCGAACCCGCACGCAAGGACCGAGGCCGACCGCGTCGCAACGTCGCACGCCCGGAGCGTAGAGCCGGACGGGACACGCGAGCAGCATCAAAGCCGATGGCACGTCGATTCGCATGCACGAGATTGTACTCCCCGCACGCGTCTGATAAAACGTTTTTCTTTAACTAACTAAAGTATTTTCATTTGACCGAAGCTAAAGAGGCCCGCCACCGTAAGCAGTGACGGGCCTCAACTGTACGGTTTGCGCGTTGGCTCGAGCTATGCGTTCTTTTTGCCCAGCTTAGCCTTGACCAGACCGACCACGGTCGGGATGATCGACACGGCAACGATGCCAACGATTAGCAGCTCAAAGTGCTCCTGTACAAAGGGAATGCCACCAAAGAAGTAGCCCAGCAGTGTAAAGAGCGTTGACCAGGTAATGCCACCCAGCACGTTAAAGATGACAAAGTTGCGCCAGTGCATGCCGCCCATACCGGCAATAAAGGGCACAAAGGTGCGGATAAACGGGAAGAAGCGACCCAGGAAGATGGCCAGGTGACCCCACTTGTCCAAGAAGTCCTCGGACTTTTTGATGCGCTCGGGCGTCATGGCCTTGACCTTGCCCGAAGCGATGATCTTGCGGCCAAAGAAGTGACCGATCATAAAGTTGCACTGATCGCCCAAAATGGCAGCGGCCCATGCGGTGGCCAGAAGCGCCACGATGTTAAAGCCGCCGTTGTGGGCAAAGAAACCCGAGGCGAACAGCAGCGAATCACCGGGAAGGAACGGGAAGAACACCACGCCCGTCTCGATAAAGATGATCAGGAATACGCAGCCGTAGGCCATAAGCGGGCCGGCGGCGATCCAGCTGGCAATCGCGGTGCGCGGGTCTTTGAGCAGCTCGGCAATAAAATTGATGAAACCCATGAAGTAAAACCTCTCAGTTGTGGGCGCGGATACGTCCAAGTTGACCAGTATACGGTTGCGGTGCCCCCTCGTGCGCAACCCCACAAAAGCATGACTCCATTACCAGCAAGTTTGCACAACTGACACTTGTAGCGCAAAGCCGCCAAGATTGTCCTTTTTAATCCCTAGCGAATCGCTATACTTTATTGAATCGCATTGCCATGGCGCTAAGGGAGGGCGGCCGGTGAGCTTTATCAATACCATTCGCGAGGACATCAAGACCGTCCAGGCGCAGGACCCCGCCGCGCAAAACGGTCTGGTCATCTTCCTTTCCTATCCTGGCCTGCACGCCAAGTGGAACCACGTGCCCGAGCACTGGCTGTGGGAGCACGGTCATCGCTCGCTCGCCCGCGTGCTCTCGCAAATCACCCGCCACATCACCGGCGTCGAGATTCACCCTGCCGCGCAGATTGGCAAGCACTTCTTTATCGACCACGCCATGGGCGTCGTCATCGGCGAGACCACCATTGTGGGCGACAACTGTGTGCTCTACCAGGGCGTCACGCTCGGCGGCACCGGCAACGAGACCGGCAAGCGTCACCCCACCCTGGGCAACAATGTCACGGTGGGCACGGGCGCCAAGGTGCTCGGCAACATCCGCATCGGCAACAACGTCAAGATCGGCGGCAACTCGGTCGTCGTTAAGGACGTCCCCGACAACTGCACCGTCGTGGGCGTGCCGGGACGTATCATCAAGCGCAACGGTTGCCGTGTGTTCGAGGAGAGTTTCGACGCCAAGCAGCATCGCGAGTACATGCCCGATGACGCCGCCGAGCAGTCCGCCCTCAACCGCCAGGGCATCACCGAGAATGCCCGCCGCGTCAAGGAACTCGAGCGAGAGGTGGCCGAGCTCAAGGCCCTCGTCGCCAAGCTCGTGGACGAACGCTAGGAACGCAAGCGGCACAAAATGACATCGGCATCAACGCAAAGGCGCGCCAGGGAATTCATCCCCGGCGCGCCTTTTTTCGATGTGACATGTGGGACTGTCCCTTTGTCACATTATGCGAACTGGCTCAGATAGAGGTCGGCATAAGCGCCCTCGGCTGCGAGCAGCTCCTTATGCGTGCCCTGCTCGATAATGTTGCCGTGGTCCATGACCAAGATCAGGTCGGCGTCCACGATCGTCGACAGGCGATGCGCGATCACAAAGCTCGTGCGCCCGCGCATAAGCGCGTCCATGGCGCGGCCGATAGCAAGCTCGGTGCGCGTGTCCACGCTTGAGGTCGCCTCGTCCAGGATGAGAATCGCCGGGTTGTTGAGCAGCACGCGCGCAATGGTCAGCAACTGGCGCTGGCCCTGGCTGATGCTTTCGGCATCGTTGGCCACGCGCGTGTCGTAGCCCTGCGGCATGGTGCGCACAAAGAAGTCAACCTGGGCGGCGCGCGCAGCCGCAACAATCTCCTCGCGCGTTGCCTCGGGGCAGCCGTAGGCGATGTTCTCGGCAATCGTGCCGTCGAACAGCCAGGCGTCTTGCAGCACCATGCCAAACTGCTGACGTAGCTCGCCGCGATCCATGCGGCTCGTATCCACGCCGTCGAGCGTAATACGCCCGCCGTCAATCTCGTAGAAGCGCATGAGCAGGTTGATGAGCGTCGTCTTGCCTGCGCCCGTGGTTCCCACCACGGCAATCTTCTGGCCCGGCTCGGCGGTAAACGACACGTCGCGCATAAGCGGCTTGTCGGGCGAATAACCAAAGCGCACGTGCTCAAAGGAGACGCGACCCTCAACGCGACCCGGCAGCTTGGCGGCCTCGTCCGGCAGCGGATCGGCCTCCATCTCGGGCTCATCGAGCAGGTCGAACACGCGCTCCGCACTCGCCAGCGCGCTCTGCAGCGAGTTAAAGGTAAACGACAGCTGCGTCATGGGTTCGGACGCCTCGTAAATAAACTGGAAGAACGCCTGGAACACGCCGACGGTCATGTGACCGGCAACCAGCATGCTGCAGCCCACAAGCGCAATAACGATCTGCGCCAAACGGCCGATAAAGCGCACCGCGGGGCCGACGGCATTGATCATAAAGTCGGCCTTGGTGCTCACGCGCGCCAGCTCGCCCGAGGCCTGGTGCTCGCGGTTGAATGCGCGAATCACCAAACGGCCCGAATAGCCTTCCTCGACCGCGCTCGTAATCTTGGACACCCACTCCTGGCGCTCGCCCGTCACATCGTGCGTGCGGCGCGAAACGACCTTCGTCACCAGCAGCGACAGCGTCATAAAGAACAAAAAGACGAGCGTGAGCGGCACGCTAAACACGAACATCACGATCACAGCGCCCACCACGGTACCGATCGACACCAGAAGCTGCAGCAAGCCGCGCTGCATGCTCTCGGACATCTTGTCCAAGTCGTTGGTCGCACGGCTGACGACCTCACCGGGACGATGCGCGTCAAAGAAGGCAAGCGGCAGACGGTTGAGCTTTTGCGCGATGCGGTTGCGCAGGCGCAGATTGAGACGCTCAGCGACGCTCGACATCAAAAAGCTCTGGAGCGCGTAGAACGAGGCAGCGGCCGTCCAAATCATAAAGTAGATGAAGATGGTCCTGCCGCAGTTCTCCCAGGTGATGTTGAAGGTGGTATCGTTGGCAAACGCCACCTGAATGTGGCCCCACAGCTCATCGATCACGCGGGCGCTATATGCCGGCGCGGCGGTGTTAAAGATGGCATAGAACACAATGCTCGCGAACACGATATAGAAGCGCCAATGGTCGCCGGCAGCCTCGCTCCACAGGCGGCGCACCGTCGCCCAGGTGTCGCGGGGTTTCTCGTCCTCGTCCTCGTCGTCCACATCGCGCATGCGCTCTGCCTCAGCGCGGGCGCGCTCGTCCTCGGCGCGCTCGTTTTCCTCGTAGAGCGCTTGGCGGCGAGCCTCGCGCTCGGCTGCAGCCTTGGCGGCGTCATCCAGCTCGGATGCCACGGCAGCCGTTTCCTCGACCAGTACCGCGGCAGCGGCGTCATCAACGCCGCCCTGCTTCTTGAGCTCCTCGGTCATGCTACTCACCTCCCTTCATCTGCGATTCCGCGATTGCGCGGTACACCTCGCAGGTTTCCATGAGCTCGTTGTGCGTGCCTAGGCCCACGATCTCGCCGTCTTT
>CABQXG010000119.1 GCA_902468045.1 uncultured Collinsella sp. | reverse complement strand
GGCAGTCAGTTGCCGGCGGGCCCGTTCCCGAAGTACACCGTTGAATCGCACAGAGGGGAGGAATGCGAATCAAACTCAACAGGGCAGTCTTTTTCATCGCCTATTGCCTGCTCCGTTGCTGAATACAATATAGTTCACCGTGGTTTACTTTGCAGCATCAATATTCGCCGCCATAGCTTCTCCATAAGTTAGCCCAAGTAAACTAAACCACCACAAAGGAGACAGGCACCTTTGTGGTGGTTTTCGCCACGACAGAGCCGTTAGAGTCCGGCAAGCCAGCGACAGGCGGCCAAGTCGACGTGCATGTCGTCCTTAAACGCCACACCCTCCCCCATTAAGAGCTCGCGTTGAGTATCGGCCCCGCCAAAGGCAAAGCCCTCGCAAATGCGGCCGTCGGCAAATACCACGCGATGACAGGGAATTTGGCCAGGGCGTGGGTTGCTGTGCAGCGCATACCCCACGTACCGCGCACTTCGTGGACGACCGGCAAGCAACGCCACCTGACCATACGTGGCGACCATCCCCTCGGGGATCTGCTCGACCACCTCGTACACCCGTTCAAAAAAGCCCTCAGACGCCATTGCTCGCTCCCTTCCACCCTGAAAAGCATAAACCACCGCAAAGGGGACAGGCACCTTTGTGGTGGTTTATGGCAGGTCGGTTAGTTGGCGGGCTGGAAGAAGGCTACGGCTACGGCGCCAGGGCCTACGTGGGTGCCGATGGTGGCGCCAATGGTGTGAACGGGCAACTCGCCCTCGGTATGACCAGCCCACAGTGCCGCGCTGTCCTCGATATACTTCTTGAGCACCGCATCCGAAAGGCCCGTATAGCCCAGCGCCAGCGGCATGGAAAAGTCGATGCCGCCCGCTTTTTCGACCTTTTGGTTCAGCAGATTGCGGCCGTTCTTGGAACCGCGCGCCTTACCCAGCTGCACGATCAGACCGTCCTCGACAGCCACCACGGGCTTTACGTTGAGCAGCGTGCCCACGGCGCCGGCCGCAGCAGACAGACGACCGCCGCGCACCAGGTACTCCAGCGTCTCGAGCAGGCCGATAACCACCACACGGTCGCGCACGGCCTCGACGGCCGCCGCGATCTGAGCTGCACTACGGCCCTCATCCACCAGGCGCAGGGCATACTCGACCATGACACGCTCGCCCAGAGTGACGTTATTGCTATCCACCACGTAAACGTCGCCGCCTGGCGCCTCGGCAAGTGCGGTACGGGCACTCTGATTGGTGCCTGATAGCTTAGCGCCCACGGTAATAATCACAGCCTCATCGCCGGCTTCACGAACCTTGGCAATCGCCTGCGAAAACGCGTACGGGTTGACCTGGCCGGTCTTGGGCAGCTCATCGCGCTCCACGAGCATCTCGTAAAAGCGCTGGTGATCGATGTCGATGCCATCCATGTACACATCGGTGCCAAAGGTGACGGACAGCGGCAAAACGGCCAGTGCTGGGTGCTCGGCCGGCGACATATCGCTTGCGGAATCGGTAATAATGCGGACGGACATAGCGAATCCTTTCTTGCGCAGGTCCCGCGCAGGGAATTTTGACAGCAAGGCCCCGGCACGGTATACGCGCTCAAACAGGACTATGCAGTTGTTAATTGGAAGCAAAAGCCTTGGCGGCCCTACAGCTCGCGCAGGGTGTTGAGAATCGTGCGCAGCGACGTATACATCTGCTCGCGCTGCTCCACACCCATAGCCTTACCGGTGGTATCGAGCACTTCGTGGATGATGCGGTCGGCCTCGCTCATGCTCTCGCCACCCAGAGCGGTCAGGCGCACCGGAGCACGATACTTAACGGCGGCATCGCCCGAATCGTCGACCTCGACGTAGCCGCCCTCCTCCAGATGCGCGAGCGTACGCGAGACGGCGGCGCGGGTCACGCCTGCCATGCGAGCCAGGTCAGCGCCAGTCAGGCCGTCCTTGCTGCGCTCAAGATAGTACAGGCACATAACGTCGGAGCCCTTGAGGCCCAGCCTTGCGCCCTCGGATGTCTTAATGCGCTGGATCTCCTTGTAGAGCCCGCTGATCAGTCCGACAAAGTCCTCGAAACGTGTCTCGTCGTTCTGCTGCATGGGAGACGACCGCCTTTCGCTTGCATAATGCTAACGGGTAAACATCTTAGTCGCATAAGGCGACACCCGTACCCAAATACCCCATTTGTTAACCCATCAACATAAAAACCACCACAAAGGGGACAGGCACCTTTGTGGTGGCTTGGGGCATCAATAGGTTCTAGGCGCCGCTACAGCTCCACGCAAGGATTGTCGCGGGTCACAAGCGTCTTAATGACAACCGTCGCTCCCAGATAGCGCTCAAGCAGCTCGGCTAAACGATCGATCGCAGCCTGGCAATCCCCCATCCGCTCGGACTCCACGCACTCAATCGCCAGGAACGCATCGGCCGAATTATCGGACAGCGCCGTGCGAACGCCGTCGCGCCAGTTCCAGCAGCGGCACACAGCGCCCGCATCGTCGATGTAGGCGAGCTCGCCGGGCAGCGTCGGATCGTCCGCCTCCTCGCCAAGCGGCAAGAACGCATCGCCACCGTCGGTCACCTTCAAGCGAAGGTCTCCCTCGATCGCATGCAGATCCTCGCCTCCCACGGGCAGCGCGTAGGTCAGCGACACCGTATTGTAAATATCCACCGCGGGCGTAATGTGGCCCACCGGCTTGCCTTTGAGCACGCGCTTGAGCAGGTTCTCGATTGAGCAACGCGCGCCCTTTTTGGTCTTGAACAGACGATAGGCCTCGCGCCATGCCTTGACCGGCGCGTTCTCGCTGATGGTATCGCTGGTCAGGTGGCGCTCCGCATCGATATTGGCACGGTCGAGCAACGCCGCTATCGCGTCCACGTCCTCCTGGGGAATCTGGGCCGCGGGCTTCATGCCCTCCACGACCACAACGCCGACCGCTGCCTGCGGAAACAGCTCCCAGAATGAATCCTCGGCAATAAAGCTCTTCATACGCTCTCCCTTCATTGTGCGCGCCCGAGTGAGGGCGCCTAAACAAAAAGCGCCCTTACGACGTCCACCTTCAAAGTCCTACGGTGCCGTCACAAGAGCGCTTGCGCTGTCCCCATCCGGAGAAGGGGACGATATGTCAGGCGTATTGTAACCCGAGTCATCTGCGCGAGCAAAACCACAAAGGCGCACTGGCCCCTTCGTGGTGAATATGGACTCACGGCGAAGCTAGTGGCGAAGTCCCAGCAGCCCGCGGCCACGATGACGGGCCTCGACGGGCACTTGGGCGTGCGGCCCGGCGGCCTTTACGGACTCGGGCAGATGCGAGTACTTCTTCTCGAAGTTCTCCTCAAACATCACCGCCAGGTTGTGCGCGGCCTCGTCGTAGCGCGCGGTGTTCTGCCAGTACTGGCGTGGCACCAAGATGCCGTCGGGCACACCGTGGCACGTGGTGGGAATGTCGACGTTAAAGATATCGTCGTGCACGAACTCGCTATCCTCGATGGTGCCGTCGAGGGCGCGCGCGACCAGCGAGCGCGTGTAGGCAAGCTCGATGCGATGGCCCACGCCATAACCGCCGCCAATCCATCCGGTATTGACCAGATAGACGCGGGTGCGACCGTCGGCGATACGCTCGCCGAGCATCTTGGCATAGACCATAGGATCGAGCGGCATAAACGGCTCGCCAAACAGCGAGGAGAACGTGGGCGTGGGCTCGGTGACGCCGACCTCGGTGCCGGGGATCTTGGCGGTGAAGCCCGTCACAAAGTGATACATGGCGGCATCGGCCGTCAGGCGCGAGATGGGCGGCAGCACGCCAAAGGCATCACAGGTCAAAAACAGCACGACGCTCGGGGTGGTGCCCATGCCCTTGGTCCACGCGTTGGGGATATGCTCGACGGGATAGGCCACGCGCGTATTGTGCGTGATCGAGACGTCATCATAGTTGGGCTTTCGGTTCTCATCGAGCACCACGTTTTCGCAGATGGCGCCAAAGCGGACGGCGTTGAAGATCTCGGGCTCGTGGAACGCGTCCAGGCCCTCGCACTTGGCATAGCAGCCTCCCTCGATGTTGAAGATGCCCATGTCGGACCAGCCGTGCTCGTCGTCGCCGATCAGCAGGCGCGTGGGGTTGGCCGAAAGCGTGGTCTTGCCCGTGCCGGAAAGGCCAAAGAACACGGCTGTCTCGTGCGTGACGGGATCCATGCTGGCCGAGCAGTGCATGGGCAGCACGTCGTCCTCGACGGGCAGTAGGTAATTCATGACGCTGAAGATGGACTTTTTGATTTCGCCGGAGTAACCGGTGCCGGCAACCAGAATCACGCGCTCCTGGAAGTTAATGACCACGGCGGCGCTGGAGTTGAGGCCCTTAATGGCGGGATCGCACTGGTAGCCCGGCGCGGCGAGCACGCAGAAGTCCGGCTCGCCGGTGCGCGCGATTTCGCGGGCGAGCGGACGGGCGAGCATTTGCTTAATGAACAGCGCCTGGCTGGCACGCTCGCAGGCGACGAGCAGGCGACGCGTGTGGTTGCGGTCGGCGCCGGCCATGCCGCGGGTGACGAACACGTCGCGCTCGTTGAGGTAGTCGACGATACCGGCCTTGATGGCCTCGTAGCTCTCGATCGAAAGAGGACGGTTGACGGCGCCCCAGGCGATCTTGTCGTGAACATCGGGGGTGTCGACGATAAAGCGGTCATTGGGGGAACGGCCGGTGCGCTCCCCCGTCTCGATCACCAGCGCGCCGTTGGATGCCATGCGACCTTCTTCGCGGCGGATAGCGTGCTCGACGAGCTCCGCGGCGGGTAGATCGACCAGCAGACGGGGCTGGTTCTCGGCGGGGTCTTCGACCAGCGTAATGCCAAAGTTGGACAGAACTTCTGCAGGGGTAACACCAGGCATGGGGCCTCCTTTAAAAACGCGACACGTGGACGAGGCGCGCACTTTACTCACGTAAAGCCCGTTGTACCCGATATGCAAAAACGTTTTTGCGGCAACGGCGAAGCGCCCGCTCAACGGTCAAAAATCGCAGGCAAGCGGCCTAGTCATTGGGGACGTTCTTAAATGACCAGTCGTTGAGGACACTCTTGAACAGGCAACAGCCAAGGAGAGTCCCCAGATGCCGGCACTAAGGGACGTTCCCAAAGTGCCGGCACATAAGGAACGTCCCTAAGTGCCGACTACTGCAAAAACACGAACGAACACCACCGCGT
>CABQXG010000118.1 GCA_902468045.1 uncultured Collinsella sp. | reverse complement strand
AGAAGCTCGGTCCAGGCAAGGGCATACTGTTTGCGATTGACGAGGCGCAGTCTGCGTCTATCGAGGAGCTGGCGGCTCTTGCCGTTCTCTATCAGCAGGTGCTCGGAGATCAGGATGCCACGGGCTTGCCCGATAGCGACCAGCGCGGTCTTGCGCTGGTGTTCGCCGGCTTACCCAGTATGGTTGACGATTTGCTCGAAGAGCCGAGCGTGACGTTTTTGCGGCGTGCCCAGCAGCGTACGCTGGGGGCGATATCTTTGCCCAAGGTGCGCGATTCATATATCCAGACGGTCAAAGACGCTGGTCTTTACGTTGACGCGGAGACGGCGGGCCTTGCGGCACACAAGAGCATGGGGCATCCCTATATGGTTCAGCTGGTGGGATATTACATGTGGCGGTCTGCCGTCCGGCGTGGCTCGCAGGTCATCGAAAGGCGCGATGTCGAGGATGGCCATGCGGATGCCGTCTCCGAGTTCTACGAAGCGGTTGACGCGCCTCTGTATTACGTGCTGCGCAGTCCACAGCGCCTCTTTATCGAGGCCATGGCGGTTGACGAGGGCAAACCGACGCGCATGGCGGATATCATTGAGCGCTGCGAGCGTACCCAGAGCTGGGCGAGTAAATATCGCGCAAGCCTGATTCGCGAGCGCGTCATCGAAGCTGCCGGATACGGCCTCGTCCGATTTACCGTGCCCATGCTGGGCGCGTACATTAGCGATCGCATTTTATGGCACGAGTAGGGTGATAAAGGTGACGGAACAGAAGATGAGCCCGCAGGCTATCGAGGTACGTGGCGCGCGCGTGCACAACCTCAAAGACATCGATATCGATATTCCACTGGGAAGGCTTGTGGGCATTGCCGGCGTGTCGGGCTCGGGCAAGAGTTCGCTGGCGCTGGGGGTTCTTTATGCCGAGGGCTCGCGTCGCTATCTTGAGGCGCTCAGCACCTATACCCGCCGTCGTCTGACGCAGGCCGAACACGCCCAGGTGGACGAGGTGCTGCACGTGCCGGCGGCGCTCGCATTGCATCAACGCCCCAGCGTGCCGGGCGTGCGCTCGACCTTTGGTACCATGACCGAGCTCAACAACAGCCTGCGTCTGCTCTTTAGCCGTTGCGCCCATCACGTGTGCCCGCATTGCGGGGCGCGTGTGGAGCCGAGCCTTAACGTAGCTGCGGGCCTGTCGCTCACGTGTCCGACATGCGGCCGCGAGTTCTACGCGCCGAGTGCCGAGGATTTGGCTTTCAATAGCGGCGGCGCATGCCCCACCTGTGGCGGCACCGGTGTCATGCGCGAGGTGGACGAGGCGAGCCTGGTGCCAGATGAGTCAAAGACCATCAACGAGGGCGCAGTCCTTCCCTGGGGCACGCTCATGTGGGATCTGATGAAGCAGGTCGCCGGCGAGATGGGCGTACGCACCGACGTGCCGTTTAGCCAACTCACGCCTCAAGAGCGCGATATCGTGTTCCACGGCCCGGCGGTTAAGAAACACATTCTCTACGTTCCCAAAAACGGCGAGGGCGCCACGCCGCTCGACTTTACCTATTACAACGCCGTCTATACCGTTGAGAATGCGCTCGCCAAGGTTAAGGACGACAAGGGCCTCAAACGCGTTGCGCGCTTTTTGCGCGAGGGTCCATGCCGTGACTGTGGTGGCACGCGTCTCTCCGAGGCTGCGCGCCAGCCCCAGGTGTGCGGTATCAATCTGGCGCAGGCCGCAGCCATGACGCTGGGCGAGGCGATTGAGTGGGTGCGCGGAGTGCCCGCACCCTTGCCGCCCGAGATGCGGCCCATGGCGACGGATATCTGCGATTCGTTTTTGGGCGCGGCCCGTCGTCTGGTCGATCTGGGTCTCGATTATCTTTCGCTCGACCGCGCCGGCGCCACACTCTCCACGGGCGAACGCCAGCGCGTGCAGCTCGCCCGCGTGGTGCGCAACCGATCGACGGGTGTGCTCTATGTGCTCGACGAGCCCTCGATTGGCTTGCATCCTGCCAATGTCGACGGCCTGGTAGGCGTGATGCGCGATCTGGTAGATGACGGCAACACCGTGGTTGTTGTCGACCACGATACGCGCGTACTGGCGGAAGCCGACTGTCTGGTCGAGATGGGTCCTGTTGCCGGAGCAAGCGGCGGCAATGTAATCGCCGCTGGCACGGTGGACGAGGTCGAACAATCGCCGGGCAGCCGCATCGCCCCGTTTTTGCGCGCAGAGTCCAAGCGCTTGCGTCCGCAGGTGGCTGACGACGAAATGTTCGACCAGGGACATATCCGCATGGCGACCGAGGCCATTCACACCGTTAGGCCACTCGAAGTCGATATACCGCGCGGTCGCCTTGTCGCGGTGACGGGCGTTTCGGGTTCGGGCAAGACGACGTTGGTGCTCGAGACGCTCATTCCGGCGCTTAAGGCGCAGGCAGCTGGCGAGCGCCTGCCGGGGCACGTGCGTTGGATCGATGCCGAGGGTATTGCCCGCGCAAACCTGATTGACGCTACGCCCATCGGTGCCAATGTGCGCTCGACGGTAGCGACCTATGCTGACATCCATGACGAGCTGCGTCGCGCCTTCGCTCGTGCGCCCGAAGCCAAGGCAGCCGGCTACAAGGCGGGCTCCTTTAGCTACAACACCGGCGCCTTGCGCTGCCCTACGTGCGATGGCACGGGCTCGATATCGCTCGACGTGCAGTTTTTGCCCGATGTCGAGATCGTCTGCCCGGCATGTCGCGGCTCGCGTTATGCAGACGCGGCTTCGCAAATTCACCGCGAGGGCAAGGACGGGAGCCTGCTTACGTTGCCGCAGCTCATGGATATGAGTGTGGACGAGGCTCTCGACGCCACGGTGGGGCTCCAGAAAGTTCAGACGCGCTTGCAGACCTTGCACGACCTAGGCTTGGGTTATCTCACGCTCGGTGAGCCCACGCCGGCGCTTTCGGGCGGCGAGGCACAGCGTCTTAAGCTCGCGAGCGAGATGGGACGCGTGCAGGATGATGCCGTATTCGTGTTCGACGAGCCCACGATCGGCCTGCATCCGCTCGATGTTCAGGTGCTGCTGAACGTGTTTGACGGCCTCGTTGCCAAGGGCGCCACAGTTGTCGTGATCGAGCACGACCTCGACCTTATCCGTAACGCCGATTATGTGATCGACATGGGCCCAGGCGGTGGCGATGCGGGCGGGCAAATCGTCTGCGTCGGCACGCCGGGCGACATCGCGGCCTGCTCCGCAAGTATCACCGGCCGCTACCTATAACCGAATGTGACAAAGGGGCTGTCCCTTTGTCACATTCCGGCAAAGACTGTCGGCATCACGGTTTTCTGTTTCGGTTAATTCTGGTTAAAAGCAGTTAATTTCAGTTAAAAGCAGTTAATTCTGGTTAAAAACAGTTAATCACAGTTAAAAGCGAGCGCGTTGTCGGCACGGCGCTTGAATAGCTTGTGCCTGAGGGCCAAAATGGCCTCAGCCCATTCGCGGAATTTGCACGCCCTATAGTGAGTGGGCTCTCGTTTGAGCCGATGCTGCCAGGAGGCGGCCGATAGGGGCAATTATGGACAATCGAATCTTTGGGTATGCGCGTGTCTCATCTGCGGATCAGAACTTGGACCGCCAGTTAGACGCATTGGGAAGGTTTCCCGTTCAACGGGACCAGATTTACGCTGACAAGGCAAGCGGTAAGGACTTTAAGCGTCCTCAGTACCAGCGGCTTCTTCGCAGGTTGCGCGAGGGCGACGTTCTCGTGATCAAAAGTATCGATCGTTTGGGTCGTAATTATCGTGAAGTCCTCGATGAATGGCGACGCATCACGGTGGATAGGCATGCTGCCATCGTGGTGCTTGATATGCCTCTGCTCGATACACGCGAGCAACTCGACGGCATCACGGGAACATTCATGGCGGACCTTGTCCTCCAGATCTTGAGCTACGTGGCGCAGCTGGAGCGTGAAAACATCAAGCAGCGCCAGGCGGAGGGTATCGCATCGGCGCGTCTGCGGGGTGTGAGATTTGGAAGGCCGGCGCTCGAACGCCCGGATAGCTATAGCGATGTCATCAAATCATTCGAAGGAGGTGAGGTTACGAGGCAAGAGGCCGCAACGCTACTGAACGTCAGCACATCGACATTCGATCGTTGGAGGCGGGCGGACACGACCGGTTTTGACCGTTCGCCGTCCGTCCGTCCTCTTTAGCTAGACATTTTGACGAGGGGAGTTTATTGTACAGAGCTCACTCCTTCCCTCGATGTTTATCCAGTTCACGCCCTTGAACCAAATAGTGCCACCGCGTTGCCAATTCGTCTGCTTTTTGGCGAGGGGCTATAAGTCTTAACGTCACTCGAAGGGAAATAGTCGTGAAACGAAATACTACTAAAAAGCAGCCTATGATGGGCTTGCTTGTCCTACTTATCTGTTCTCTAGGATTCATCTCGGCCTGTTCACAGAATGATGCAAACGCTGCAAAGTCGAAATATGTCGACGATAAGGCGATGAATGTTATCGCCGCCGGGTTTGAGAGAAGGTCCGACGTCATTGAATCTAATGCAAACGATGATGATCCTCATTCAACCGAGAATATCCAGGAAGCTATTGAGGCCGAAATCAAGAACGACAAGGAACTCAAGAACGCTAGGTTTAAGGATTCCAAGATGCAACAGGACGTAATCACGTATCTGAATCTGCTTGATGACCAGCTTAAAGTGACCGAGGATTACTCGCAATCGTCTTCGGATTATTACGAAGAGTGGAATAAGGTCTACGATAAGCGGTCTGCGCAGCTCAAAAAGCTTGTTGATAATTACGGGCTGGAAGTCGGGGAGAAATACAAGGATGATTTCAACGACTTAATTAAGAATGGAAAGTCCGTAGCAGAGAAGACCCGCTATGAGGATGCCATCAACAGTTTGATTCAGGGAGCAAATTTCGAAAAATCGGATGACGGTTACGGTCTGTATACGTATACGGCGGTAGTTGAGAACACCTCTGGTATATCGTTCTCTAACGTCAGCCTGACACTTGCTCTCTATGATGCAGATGACATCAAAGCGGAGGAGACCTATGCGGACACTTCTTCGTGGGCGCCGGGTGAGAAAGTCAAGTTCGAGGCAATGTCCGATGTTGACGCTGCGCGCGTTGTCGCATCTGTTTCCAGCTACGATGTAAATAAATAAGTTCTGCACGGAAGGGGCGGGTTAATCGGCAATGAATGGTTGACCTGCCCGTTTTATGCCAATTATTGAACAACA
>CABQXG010000117.1 GCA_902468045.1 uncultured Collinsella sp. | reverse complement strand
ATCGTCGAATAGCCGAGCTGTCCCGGGGAGCTGTATTGGTGCCTTCCCGTGACTCGGTGGTCAAAAAAAAGCCAAATATGAGTACTGTGACTAATTTAGTCGCAGCAAAATCGACCCCTTCAGACGTGATTTGAGCGTTTGGAGGGGTTTAAGATTGCGAAAATGCAGGATGAGTGACTGTAAAAGTGTTAGTTAATGGACAATCGTAGATTATTCTGGTGGTCGGAAAGCTCAGAGTAATGTATCCATTTCGCTAGCAGTACTCATATTTGACGTTTTTTGACCACAGGGGTTAGCGAAGGCTAAAAACAGAGTGTGCATTCGCTAAAACCGCCGACTCAATATGCTTTGCGTCGCATTTTTTGAGCGAGGCGACGTGTTCTGAGGCGCTTTCGAGCGATCTGATGAGTGACTGTGCGCTTATTTCTGCGTTTGCCTCCGCTGGTGCATCGGTCTCGAGCAGTAAACGATCGAGTGGAATTTGTCGTACGTATTCGCGTCCTCGTTTAGATGCGAGCATGCGTTCGTTGACGGAAAAATAACAGCCCGCATTACGCGCGCGGACGAGTTCGTCCGAAGTACCGCTAAACCAGTGGAAGATGATAACGGGGGAGTCGGGGTTTGGGATGAGTAGTCCATGCGATTCGAGGACGTCCAGTACGGCTCCTGCCGAACGAACGGCGTGAATTGATATCACGCGCCCGGTAAGAGGATGCTGCACGAGCGCATCGCAGAGCCGGTTAAGTGCCTGTATTTGTAGCGGCTCACTTCCAGCAAAGCGCGCGGAAAAGTCGAGTCCGACTTCGCCGATGTAGCGTTCTTGGGCAGCAACTTCGCAAAGCAGATTGACTTCGACAAAACCGCAGTGGCCATCGGCGAGCCACCAGGGGTGAAGCCCAACGCCGGCGATGATGCCTGGTTGGCGACAGGCGCGCTCGTTTGCGGCCGAAAAGTCGCGCGGATTGACGCCGCAGTCAAAGAGCCCCAGACCCAATGCCGCCGACTCACTGGCTGCAGCATCGGGGCTGAGCATCAAATCAAGGTGACAATGCGCGTCAAAGAATCGCGGTTCCATCGTAGGGCATCCTGCTAGTCCAGGCGCTGGCCATCGGCGCGCACGCGCTCGGTGCCGCGCCCACTGATCTGGCGGATAACCTCGCCGGCGATCATCTGACCCATGATAGGCGGCATAAAGCTGGCGGTTCCGAGCTCGGTACGCTCGTGGATGTTGGAAGGGTCGCGGGGCTGTGTCTTAACCGATTCCTCGCAACTAAACAGCACGTGCAGGCTTTTGATTCCGCGCTTCTTACATTCTTTGCGCATAATGCGGCTCATGGGGTCACGTACCGTATCGAAAATGTCGGCAAATCGGAGGCACTCGGGATGGAGTTTGTTGGCCCCGCCCATGGAGCTAACCAAACGGATGTCGTGGTCCTGAGCATATTTGGCAATGGTGAGCTTGGCCGAGATGGTGTCGATGGCGTCGATGACGTAGTCAAGTTTGCCGTCCGTCTGCTCCAAAACGCTCGCGAAAAACTCGTCGATGTTGTCGCTCAGCAGGTATTCGGTACGCTTGATGACGGTAGCGGCTGGATTGATGTCGTGGATCATGGCTTCCATAACATCGATCTTGCGCTTGCCGATGGTGCTGTGAAAGGCGATGGCCTGGCGATTGATATTGCTTGGCGCGATGATGTCCTTGTCCAGAATGACGAAATGACCGATGCCGCCGCGGGCGAGTGCCTCGCAGCAATTGGAGCCCACGCCACCGCAGCCGAGCACCAGCACTGTGGAGTTGGCGAGCTTATCGAGTGCCTCGCGGCCCATGATGATCTCGAGCTTGGTGTCGCGCGTCTCGTTGGGAGTTGCGGCTGCGGTTTCGGTCATAGACATCCTCCGATGGGGAAGCGAATCGTGTTTTAGCTATCGCCATTATAGGTATTATTGCGATTCCATTTGAGCCCTTGGAGCTTGTTGAAATGGGATCGGGATTCGCATAAGATTGAAGCAGATGGCACCCGTTGCCGCGGGTTGACCAACTCCCAAACACGTTTGTAGCGTGAGAAGTGGCCGTCTTCGCATTACGCGGGGGCGGCTATTTCATTCGACCTCCAATGTGGATGCCGAGCTCCACAGCCGCGATTACAAGCAACAACAACGTCAGGACATCGTCAATACTCATAGTCCATCTCCTTCTCGGGTAGAGGGAGCTGGCCCATCTGCTTCAACTTCCATTGTAACTAAACACGAACGAATGTTCTATAGATGTTACTGTATTAGATAGTTAGACAAACATCTAAATATCGGGTATAGTGTGCGCGTCATGAGAGATGATGAAAGGAGGTCTTATGCCGGGAGAGGGTTTTAAAGCGCTTGCCGATCCAACGCGACGGCGCATTTTGGAGTTGCTGCGCGAGGGCAATCGCACGGCCGGGGAGCTTGCCGAACATTTTGACATCAGCAAGCCGTCGTTGAGCCATCACTTGGCGACGCTCAAAAACGCCGGGTTGGTGACCGACGAACGTCATGGCCAAAACATCGTTTACAGCTTAAACACCACCGTCATGCAGGACTTGATCGGTTGGTTTATGGGCTTTACAAACACGGAAGGTGATAAGGATGAATAACGAAAACAAGGGCATTCACGCCACGGGGGTATCGCGGCGTGTGTGGATTGCGCTGATCGCTCTGTGCGTCGCCAATGTCGTAGCGCACCTCATGGTGATGCCGAGCTTGCCCGGGCAGATTCCCACGCACTGGGGCGCGAACGGCGCCGTCGACGGTTGGGGTCCCAGCTGGATGGCCTCCGCGCTCGGCGTGCTGCCTCTGGTGCTTCTCGCAATGTTCTGCGTGGTGCCGCGCATCGATCCCAAAGGTGAGGCATATCGAACCTCGGGCAAGTTCTATCAGGGCTTCGTAATCGCCTTCACCTTGTTCATGTGCGCCATAAGCTGGCTGGGAGAGCTTACGGTCTGGGGCGTGGTGCCGGCGGTCGGTTCGGTTAACGTGCTGATTTCCGGTGTTGTCGGTTTGCTGTTCATCGGCGTAGGCAACTACTTGCCGCGTGTGAAGCAGAACTATACGCTCGGTATCAAGACGCCTTGGGCGCTTGCCAATCCCGAGAACTGGCGCCGTACGCAGCGCTTTGGCGGTGCCTGCTTTATGGTGCTGGGCTTTGGCCTGATTGTGATGGGCGTGGCAGGCAGCGTGCTTTCGAGTGAAGTCGTCGCCGCGGTGATTGCGGTTCTGGCGTTTGGTTCGGTTGGAGCCGTCTACGTCTACTCGTATCTGCTGTGGCGCAAATCGCAGCGAGCCGCTCGCTAAGGTTGCGGAAAACTAGCGTACGCAGTTCATAGTATGTTCCGGGGGACTTTTCCCAGGTAGTATTAGGGGGTATGGGCAACCATGCCCCTTTTTCGCTAAGTTTCAGAGCTGGTTTTCTCATTTCGCTTCCACTAAAGCGAATCAAGAATAGGGAAACAGCAGGTAGAAAGGATAAAACAGACAAATGGCAGAGTTCATCTACCAGATGTATCAGGCTCGTAAGGCCCATGGCGACAAGGTAATCCTTGACGACGTGACCCTGAGCTTCTACCCCGGTGCCAAGATCGGCGTTGTGGGTCCCAACGGCATGGGCAAGTCGACCCTGCTCAAGATCATGGCCGGCATCGAGGAGGTCTCCAACGGCGATGCCAGGCTCACCCCCGGCTACACCGTGGACATCCTACAGCAGGAGCCGCCGCTCGATGACGACAAGACCGTCATCGAGAACGTGCGCATGGCGTTTGGCGATATGATCGCCAAGGTCGATCGCTTCAATAAGATCGGCGAGGAGATGTGCGACCCGGATTGCGATATGGACGCCCTCATGGCCGAGATGGGCAAGCTCCAGGACGAGATCGACGCCGCCGACGGCTGGGATATCGATTCCAAGCTCGGTCAGGCCATGGACGCCCTGCAGCTGCCCGATTCCGACATGCCGGTTAACGTGCTTTCCGGCGGCGAGCGCCGTCGCGTGGCCCTGTGCAAGCTGCTGCTCGAGGCTCCCGACCTGCTGCTGCTCGACGAGCCCACAAACCACCTGGACGCCGAGTCGATCCTGTGGCTCGAGCATTTCCTGCACAACTACCAGGGTGCCGTGCTTGCCGTCACGCACGATCGCTACTTCCTGGATAATGTTGCCGAGTGGATCTGCGAGGTCGACCGCGGTCACCTTTATCCCTACAAGGGCAACTACTCCACGTATCTGGAGACCAAGGCCGCACGTATCGAGGCTCAGGGCAACCGTGACGCCAAGCTCGCCAAGCGCATGGAGGCCGAGCTCGAGTGGGTGCGCAGCTCGCCCAAGGCTCGTCAGGCCAAGAACAAGGCCCGTCTGGCTCGCTACGAGGAGATGGAGGCCGAGGCCCGCGCAAGCCAGAAGCTCGACTGGACCGACATCCGCATTCCCGTTGGACCGCGTCTGGGCAACAAGGTGCTTGAGGCTCATCATCTGCACAAGGAATTCGATGGCCGTGTGCTCATCGACGACCTTTCGTTCACCCTGCCGCGCAACGGCATCGTGGGCGTCATCGGCCCCAACGGTGTCGGTAAGACCACACTGTTCAAGACGATTGTGGGTCTGGAGCCGCTGACTTCGGGCGAGCTCGAGGTGGGCGAGACCGTCAAGATCTCCTATGTCGATCAGAACCGTTCCGGCATCGACCCCGACAAGAACCTGTGGGAGGTCGTCTCGGATGGCCTGGACCACATGATGGTCGGCGAGACCGAGGTTCCGAGCCGCGCGTACGTGGCGAGCTTTGGCTTTAAGGGCCAGGACCAGCAGAAGCGCGCTGGCGTACTTTCCGGTGGCGAGCGCAACCGTCTGAACCTGGCGCTTACGCTCAAGCAGGGCGGCAACCTGCTGCTTCTCGACGAGCCCACGAACGATCTCGACGTCGAGACGCTGTCCTCTCTCGAGGCGGCACTGCTCGAGTTCCCGGGCTGCTCGGTGGTCATTAGCCACGACCGTATGTTCCTGGACCGCGTCGCCACGCACATCCTGGCGTGGGAGGGCACCGACGAGAACCCGGGCAACTGGTATTGGTTTGAGGGCAACTTTGAGGCCTATCAGGCCAACCGTATCGAGCGCCTTGGCGAGGACGCAGCCCAGCCGCATCGTATTCACCGCAAGCTGACGCGTGACTAATTTGTTACGCGGTTTTGCCAAACCGCGTAACTGCCCGACGCTGCGCGGG
>CABQXG010000116.1 GCA_902468045.1 uncultured Collinsella sp. | reverse complement strand
CGTCGCCGGCCTTGACGCGGTAGGACGGGATGTCCACGCGCTTGCCGTTCACGGTGAAGTGACCGTGACGGACGGACTGACGAGCCTCTTTGCGGGTGCGGGCGAAGCCAAGACGGAAGACGACGTTGTCGAGGCGAGACTCAAGAATAATCATGAGGTTCTCACCGGTGACGCCGTTCATCTTACGGGCCTTGTTGAAGTAGCCGTGGAATTGCTTCTCCAGAACGCCATAGATGAACTTGACCTTCTGCTTCTGGCGGTTAGCCATATCGTAGTAATGACGGAACTGCTTCTCCAGGACGCCGTAGATGCGCTTGGTCTTCTGCTTCTCGCGCAGCTGCATGCCGTACTCAGATTCCTTGCGACGGCGCTTGGGCTGACGGATAGATTCCTTCTTGCTGCTGTAACCGAGCTCAGCGGGATCGATCCCGAGCTGACGGCAGCGCTTAAGAACAGGAGTCCTGTCGATTGCCATATTGATACGATCCTTTCAGTTACACGCGGCGACGCTTCTTGGGGCGGCAGCCGTTGTGCGGAATGGGGGTCTTGTCCTGGATGCTCGAGACCTCGAGGCCAGCAGCCTGGAGGGAGCGGATGGCGGTCTCACGACCGGAGCCGGGACCCTTGACGAAGACGGAAACCTTCTTCATACCGTGCTCCATGGCCTGCTTGGCAGCAGCCTCGGCAGCCATCTGGGCAGCGAACGGCGTGGACTTACGAGAGCCCTTGAAGCCCACCTGGCCAGCCGACTTCCAGGAAATGACGTTGCCCTGGGGATCGGTGATCGAAACGATCGTGTTGTTGAACGTAGAACGAATGTGAGCCTGGCCCACGGAAATGTTCTTACGGTCCGCGCGCTTCAGACGGGCAGCGCGAACGTTCTTCTTAGCAGTAGCCATCTATCTAGCGCTCCTTATTTCTTCTTCTTAGCACCGATCTGACGCTTCGGGCCCTTGCGGGTACGAGCGTTAGTGTGGGTGCGCTGGCCGCGGACCGGGAGGCCCTTGCGGTGACGAAGGCCGCGGTTGCAGCCGATGTCCATAAGGCGCTTGACGTTCTGGTTGCGCTCACGGCGGAGGTCGCCCTCAACCATGATCTGGTTCTTATCGATATAATCGCGGATGGCGTTAACCTCATCCTCGGTGAGGTCCTTAACGCGCGTATCCACGTTAACGTTGCACTCGACGCAAATCTTCGTCGCAGTGGTGCGGCCGATGCCGTAAATGTAGGTCAGACCGATCTCAACGCGCTTCTCACGCGGGAGGTCGACACCATTAATACGGGCCAACGTAGTCTCCTCTCTTAACCCTGACGCTGCTTATGACGGGGGTTCTCGCAAATGACGAGGACCTTGCCATGGCGCCTAATGATTTTGCACTTATCGCACATCTTCTTGACCGAAGGACGTACCTTCATCGTTCTTCCTTTCGGTAGCGCTCAAACTACTTCCCTACTATCTACTCGCCCAGCCGCAGGCGTTTAAAACTATGGCTGGTCTTCACACACAATCCGACCGTAGGTTGAGCTAAGCCTGCAGTCGGAAATGGAGTGCGTGTATGCGTGCCGCTATTTGTAGCGATAGGTGATGCGGCCGCGGGTCAGGTCGTACGGGGAAAGCTCCACGACAACCCTGTCACCGGGGAGAATACGGATGTAATTCATTCGGATCTTGCCAGAAATGTTGCACAGAACCGAATGACCGTTCTCGAGCTCGACCTTAAACATGGCGTTGGGCAACGGTTCCTTTACCGTACCCTCGAGCTCAATTGCGTCTTCCTTCTTCACAAGCAATCATCTTTCTCTAGAAAACGACAGCGATTGAGTATTCTACAACACGTATGCACGCATCGTAATAACTTCGTAATGGCTCCACAACTAAGTGGAACTTGTTACATTTCTCCGCCTTGGAGCGAACACCAAGCACCTTGGGCATCCGTGGTGAGAATCACCGGACCGTCATTGGTAATGGCGACGGTGTTCTCGTAGTGCGCGGCGGGCAGGTGGTCGTTGGTCGTAACAATCCAACCGTCGGAGCCCGTGCTCACATGGTTGGAACCCATCGTAACCATCGGCTCGATGGCAATGACCATGCCGGCCTGGAGGCGAACGCCCCTCCCCTTCTTTCCATAGTTAGGAACGTTGGGGTCCTCGTGCATCACGCGGCCAATGCCATGGCCAACATAATCACGAAGCACGCCGTAACCATGAGACTCGGCGAGGGACTGAACGGCATAACCGACGTCCCCGATATGGTTACCGGGAACAGCCTGCTCGATGGCAGCCTTAAGGCAATCGCGCGTGACCTCACACAAAGCCTTGGCTTCGGGCGTGGGGGTGCCGACGAAAAACGTCCATGCGTTATCGCCGACCCAACCGTCGACAACGGCTCCCGTATCGATGGAGATGATATCGCCATCGCGCAGGATCATGTCAGGGTTGGGAATACCGTGGACCACGGCATCGTTGATCGATGCGCAAATGGTCCCCGGGAACCCGCCGTAACCCTTAAAGGCAGGGGTGCCGCCATGCATGCGGATAATCTGCTCCGCGAGCTGATCGAGCTCAAAAGTCGAAACGCCGGGGCGCACCATGGCTCCAACGTGGCGGAGCGCCATCTTAGATAGCGCTCCTGCCTTCTTCATCTGCTCGATTTGCGTTGCAGACTTAATCTTGATCATAGACCGAGAGCCTCTTTGACATCCCCGTACACGGTCTCGCGAAGCTGGTCACCGTTGACCGACTTGAGCAGACCCTGGCCACGATAGTAGTCGACGAGCGGGCTCGTGGACTTCTCGTAGACGTCGAGACGGTTCTTAATGGTCTCGGGCTTGTCGTCGTCGCGCTGATACATCTCGCCACCACACTTGGGGCAGGTAGCATCGGCAGCGGTGCCGGTGTAACCGCAGGCGCGGCAGGTGCGACGCGAAGACAGACGGTCGATGATGACCTCGGGGGCCACGTCGACCAGAAGGGCGCAGTCAATCTCGCGACCCATGGCGGAGAGCTCGGAATCGAGCGTCACAGCCTGAGCGGTGTTGCGCGGGAAGCCATCGAGAATGAAGCCCTGCTGGGCGTCATCGGCGGCAAGGCGCTCCTTGACAAGGTCGATCACGAGCTGGTCGGGAACGAGCTCGCCGGCGTCCATGTACTTCTTAGCCTGAATACCAAGCTCGGTGCCACCCTTGACGGCAGCACGCAGCAGGTCGCCCGTGGAAATGTGAGCGACGCCGAACTCGGCGACGAGCTCCTGTGCGACGGTGCCCTTACCGGCACCCGGAGCTCCGAGCAATACGAGGTTCATGAGCAATCCTCCTCTAGCCTATTTAAAGAATCCATCGTAATCATACATCTTGATCTGGCCTTCGAGCTTATCGACCGTGTCGAGCACGACGCCGACCATGATGAGGATGGACGTGCCGCCAAATGCCTGGATCAGATGGTTACCCGTGAAAGAGAAGATGATCGAAGGCACGATGGCGATGAGCGCCAAAAAGACAGCGCTGGGAAGCGTAATCTTGTTGAGCGCGTTCTTGATGTAGGCCGCGGTAGCCCTGCCCGGACGGACGCCCGGAATAAAGCCGCCCTGCTTCTTAAGGTTGTCGGCCGTGTCATCGGGGTTGAACACCATGGAGGTGTAGAAGTACGCGAAAAACACGATGAGGACAACGTTAAGCACCCAGTTGAGCCAGCCGCGCGAAAGCGCAGAGGCAACTGCCTGGATCCAGCCGATGCCGGGGAAGAACACGGCAATCTGGGCCGGGAAGTACAGCAGCGCCGAAGCGAAGATGATCGGCACGACGCCCGCGGTGTTGACCTTGATGGGCAGGTAGGTGGTCTGGCCACCCATCATGCGACGGCCCACGACGCGCTTAGCGTAGGAGACCGGGATGCGGCGCTGGCCGCGCTCAAGGAAAACAATCAGCGGGATAACCAGCAGGATGATGGCGCAGATGATCACCATGGTGATGATGCCACCGGCATTGCCCTCGGTGCTGGAGAAGATAGCCTGCGGCAGACCGGCCATGATGTTCGCAAAGATGATCAGCGACATGCCATTGCCGATACCGCGCTGGGTGATGAGCTCACCAATCCACATGATCAGCATGGCGCCCGCGGTGAGCGTGCCGACGATCATGAGGTCGAAGATGATCTCGGGAGCGCCGGCACCATTAAAGCTGATGCCGAAGCTCTTAAAGAGGAAGAGGTAACCCACGGAGTTGAGGATTGCCAGAGCCAGGGTGAGGTAACGCGAATACTGCGTAATCTTGGTCTGACCGACCTCGCCCTCGCGGGCAAGCTCATGCAGGGAAGGCACAACGGCCTGGAGCATCTGGAGGATGATCGAGCTGGTGATGTAAGGCATGATGCCCAGCGAAAACACCGACACATAGCTCAACGCGCCGCCAGAGAAAAGATTCAGGAGGGCCATAGCACCTGCGGCGACCGAATTGTTATCGGTCGAGAAAAGGCCCAGCATCCCCTGGAAGGGAATACCGGGCACAGGAACGTGCGCACCAATGCGGTACACGACGAGCATAGCTATGGTAAAAAGAATCTTTTCGCGCAATTCTTTGATGCGGAAAGCATTCTTAAGACCATTTAGCACGGCAGCTCGACCTTTCCGCCGGCGGCCTCGATCTTGGCCTGCGCAGAAGCGCTGACCTTGTCGACCTTGACCGTGAACTTCTTGGTGAGCTCACCATTGCCGAGCACCTTGACGGGCTCGAACTCGCTCTTGGTGATGCGAGCGGCCTTAAGAGCGGCACCGTCGATCACAGCGCCGTCCTCGAACTTACGCTCGAGACGCTCAACGTTAACAGCGGTGTACTCGATACGACGGGGGTTACGGAAGCCCGGAAGCTTGGGCAGGCGCATAGCCAGCGGAGTCTGGCCACCCTCGAAGCCGGCACCCTTGGTGCCGCCAGAGCGGGAACCCTGGCCCTTCTGACCGCGGCCAGAAGTGGTGCCGTGACCCGAAGAATTGCCACGGCCGACGCGCTTGCGGTTCTTGGTGGAACCGGGCGCGGGAGTAAGATCGTGAAGCTGCATTTGCTACTCCTCTACAATCTCGACAAGGTGCTTGACCTTGAAGATCATGCCGCGGACGGACTCGTTGTCAGCAATCTCGCGAACCTCGCGGATCCTGTGGAGACCGAGGGCACGGACAGTACGGACCTGGTCCTGCTTGCAACCGTTGGTGCTGCGGACCTGCTTGATCTTGATGGTGTCAGCCATGCTTAGTTCTCCTTACCGACGAACATCTCGGAGACCGTCAGGCCACGGCGAGCCG
>CABQXG010000115.1 GCA_902468045.1 uncultured Collinsella sp. | reverse complement strand
GGCTTTAGCCAGGATGCCGCGGACAAGATTATCGACCAGCTGCCGGAGCTGCTCACGCTTTCTTAGGAGCGCGGTAGTTGCGCGTTTTTCGGGTCTGATGAGTAAATACCCGACATTTTGGTGCGGCAGCAAGCATACTTTATGCTAATGCGGGCTTAAGGACTTGCTGAATGCCCTTAAGCCCGTTTTAGACTTAATTGTGCTGGGAGAGGGTATATGCCACCGACTGAAGGGCTAACTGATGGTAAAGCAGCGATACCGCTGTACCAACAGGTTATTGATATCATTAAAAACGAAATCAACTCCGGTGCCTACAAGGCGGGCGCGCGGATACCCAACGAATTCGAATTGGCTGAGAGCTATAAAGTTGGCCGCGTTACCGTGCGACGCGCTATTGAGGAGCTCGTCCAGCAGGGCTATCTAACGAAGCGGCAGGGGAAAGGCACGTTTGTCAATGCCCCCAAGCTTAAGCGCAAGATTCGCCAGAAGGATGACGTCCAGAGTTTTTCGGACGCATGCCGCGTTAACGGAATGGAGCCGGGGGCGTGCGTCATTTCGAGAAAGATACTGCCGGCAGATTCTACCGAAGCGCAGTTCTTTGGTGTTCCCGTTGGAACTGATTTGATTTGCGTTGAGCGTGTACGTACTGCCGATGGAGTCCCCGTCATGCTCGAGAACAACATATACGTTTACGAGGACAACGCCTATCTATCAACGGCACCTCTATCTAACCAATCCATTTTTGAGTTCGTGCGCAACCGAACGGGCCGCACGCCCGCGTTTACCGACCCGTGCACGCTCGAGATCGCGTGCGCGTCGCCCGAGGTCGCTCGGCTGTTGGCAGTTCCCGTTGGCGAACCCTTGTTTTATATGGAAGCCTTCTTTTTCGATGAGCAGCGGCGGCCGTTTATCATCGGTCGTCAGCGGATCGTTGGGTCTCGCTACGTTTTTGACATCTAGGACATTGCGAATGGAAGCGCCCGGTGGATCATCTCACCGGGCGTTTCCATACCGTTCACGGCGCAAACGCAACCGTTCAACCGCGTTGCGGCAATCAGTTTGAAATTATCTTGATGAAGGAAAAAGCTGCTGGTAATCTATGGGACGTCATAGAACGTTTGCATTGTGCAAACGTTGAAGCGAGATGCGATGCAGTCTCGAGTTCTTTGGAGGTATCTATGTCAGATACGAAGGCGAAGAAGACAAACAGACGTTTTAAGTTCAAATTACCGCATGTCTATACGATCATGTTCTTGCTGATAGTTGTCTTTGCGGTCCTGACTTGGATCGTTCCCTCTGGTCAGTATCAGCGCAAGACGATTTCGACAGCGGCGGGCGAGCGTGAAGTCGCCGTTGCTGGAACCTATGAGCAGGTCGATAAGAACTACACCGATTCCGAGACCGGCGAGACCATCAATCTGGGTCAGGATATCTTCGCGGTTCTGCAAGCGCCCACCAAGGGTATCCAAGAGGCTGCCGACGTCGTTGCGTTCGTCTTATTGATTGGCGGATCGTTCGCGATCATCACCAAGACCAACGCTTTGAATGCCGGCATGAGCCGTGTGATTAAAAAGCTCAAGAACAAGGACATCCTCATCATTCCCATCACGATGACGTTGCTGTCCATTTGTGGCACTACGTTTGGTATGTCTGAGGAAGCCCTGCCGTTCTATGCCATCTTCATTCCCATCATGATGGGTATCGGTTATGACTCGATGACGGCATTCATCATCTGCTTCCTTGGTCCTAACCTGGGATATTGTGCTTCGACCATCGACCCGTTTAATGTTTTGATCGCCCAAGGCATCATTGGCATCGAGGGTAATCCGCAACTGTGGCTGCGTGCCGTTTCTTGGGTCATCTTCACTGCGGTCGGTATCGCATGGGCCATGCGCTACGCCATGCGCGTCAAGAAAAACCCCGAGTCGTCCATTGTGTACGAGGACGATAAGCTCAAGCGTATTGAATTTTCCGTGACCGATGCCTCCATCGAGGAAGAGTTCACTATCCGTCAGAAGCTCGTGCTTATCGATTTTGCTTGCGGTATGGGCATTATCGTCTGGGGTCTTGTTACCCAGGGCTGGTACATGAATCAGATTTCCGCCGTGTTCCTTGGCATGGGCTTGCTTGCCGGTATCCTGGGCGGCCTTGACCAGCAGACGATCGCAGAGGAGTTCGTTAAGGGTCTCGCCGACTTTGCGTACGCTGCCGTCGTTATCGGTATCGCTCGCGGTATTCTGGTCATCGCCGAGGGCGGCATGATCATCGACACCATCCTCCAGGCGCTCGCTACCGCGCTCGCCGGTGCACCCGCCGCCGTCTACACCACGTTTATGTATGTCGTCCTTGGTCTGCTCTCTTTGCTGGTTCCCTCGAGTTCTGGCCTGGCGGCTCTCACCATGCCCGTTATGGGCCCCCTGACCGAGCTCATGGGCCTCAATCCCGAGGCGGCCGTCACCGCGCTCCAGTTTGCCAACCAGACCATCAACACCATCAGCCCCGTGGCGGGCATGACGGTCGCCGGTCTTGCCGTGGCTAGGATTTCGTTTGGCCAATGGTGGAAGACCATTTGGAAGTTCTTCATTTTCATGGTCGTCTTTGGCCTGATCGTAACGGCAATCTCTGGCATGCTTCCGGTGTAGGTGGTTGTGATGTCTGATCGTTTGACGGTCCTGACGTCTAAGAGCGTCTTTACCGGTACGGGGGACCTGCCGTTTGAAGGTTTCGTAGCGGTCCGTGGCAATCGAATTGAGGCTGTTGGCACCAAGTGTGAGGTAACTTCGTATTTGACCCAGGCGGACGATGTAGTTGACCTGGGCGACCGCACTGTCATGCCTGGCCTGATCGATGTGCATACCTTCTATACAGGTTGGGCGCTGCGGACGTTGGGGTCTGATCTGTCCGGCATCGCTGATGCCAAAGAGGCTGTGTCGCTCTTGCGTGCATGGAAAGAAGATCATCCGGATTGCGCGGCGGCTTTTGGCCACAACCTACCCGAAACGTTGGCATCGGATGCCGAGAACGCAAATACGGCAGCTGTGTTTGACGATTGTTTTGGCGATATCCCTGTCGTCTGCTTTACACCGGGTGCGGAGACCTGCGTTCTCAATGCTGCCGCCAGTGCGCGATACGGCTTTACACCCCAGGCGTGCTATGCCGAGAAGATCTGGCGCATGATGAGTGATTTCCTTGCGCTGACCGAGGTGCGTGCCGGGTATTCGGACTACATGAGCATGCTTAACGAGCGTGGCGTTACCGCCATCAAGGAAATGGCGTTTGATGACTACTATGGCTTTGCCGACGAAATGGCTCGCCGTGAGGAATCTGGTGAGCTGACGGTTCGCGTCTCTATGATGTCGCAGCCGGTGGGCGCCGGTGCAAATCTGGCATATGCCCGCGAGGCACGAGAGCGCTTCCGGGGACCGTTCGTTCGTTTTTCTGGCTTCAACCGTATGACCGATCGCGGCGTATGGGCGGGGCTTGCAGAGATGATAGACCCCTATGAGGACTCGGCCGATGCGGGCGCTGCCGGCAAGACGGTCGTCGAGGAGCCAGAGTGGGATCTGATTGAGAGCGAGCTGCGTGCAATTGATGCTGACGGCTTCCGATATTCCTTGCATTGCCAGGGCGATGGCGCCGTTCGTCGCACCGTGGCGCTCTATGCCTCGCTGCCTCGAGACGAGCATGGACGGATGCTTCGCCGCCATGCGATTACCGATCTCGAGAACTCTGACCCGACCGATCTTGTCGAGTTTGGCAAGTTAGGTGGAATTTGCGAGGTCTATCCGCAGATTCTGACGCTGGACCGGCGCGAGGATTGCCTGTCGATGATGCGTCGACAAATTGGCGAGACGCGACTTTTACACAGCTGGAATCGCCGCGGCATGGAAGATTCCGGATGCACAGTGTGCTGTGGAACGGATTTGCCGCTGCTGATTCCGAGCCTGGGCGAGTCAATCTACAGCGCGTGCGGCGGATTCTTCGCCGACGGACTGCCCGTGAATGAGGTCAACACGCTGACGCTTGTCGAGCTCTTGCGGGCTTGGACTGCCGGGGGCGCGTACGATCTGATGCGCGAAGACGAGCTGGGTACGCTTGAGGTTGGCAAGCTTGCCGATATCTGCGTGCTCGATCGGGATGTGTTTGACCTCGATTATCGCGACGCACGCGATCTTGCGGTTGATATGACGATGTCGGATGGACAAATCGTGTTCGATCGAAATAAGGAGGCATAAGATGTCTGAATCCAAACCGACGCTGCACCGCGAGCAGATTGCGGGCATGAATATCCACTACATCATGTGGTCGCTCGATTACTTCCTTGATGTGCAGCAGCGCTTGGGCTTTGAGTCCATTGAGCTGTGGTGTGCAGAGCCGCATGTGACGCTCGACCACACGGGCTACTTTGAGGCTGAGGTCCTGGCGAAAAAGGCTGCAGACCGTGGGCTTAGGTATCGTACTCTGTGCCCCGAGAATGTTGTCTATCCTTGGCAGTATTGCGCACGCAAACCGCTGCATGAGCAGCGCAGCCTGGCGTACTTTAAGCACGGCATTGAGCTTGCCGAGGTACTTGGGTGCGACCGTATGTCCGTCAACTCGGGCTGGGGCGACTGGGACGAGGACCGCGAGGAAGCTTGGAAGCGCAGCCGCGAGCACTTGTCCATTCTGGCGGAGTATGCCGGCGAGCACGGTTTGGTGCTTACGATGGAAAGCCTGCGTCCCGAGGAGAGCAACCTTGTGACGACGGTTTCCGATGCGAAGCGCATGATTGACGAGGTCGCGAGCCCGTACTTACAGCCCATGGTTGATACAACCGCGATGGGCGTTGCAGGCGAGACGCTCGAGGACTGGTTTGTCGCCTTTGGTGATGGGGCAATTCACGAGATGCACTTTATCGACGGTGATCCGTATGGTCATCTGGTGTGGGGCGATGGCAAGCACGATATGGACGCCTTCGTCGCCACACTCAACGCCCATGGTTTCGACGGCATGCTGGGCCAGGAAATCACGGACGGTCGTTACTACGATGACCCGGCGGCGGCAGATGCCAAGAACATGGCCGCATTCGAGAAATATCTGATTGACTAAAACAACCATCGGCCACGCAACCAACGTCATTGATTGCGGGCCAAATAAGAAAGGAACTGGATATGAACGCACACGATCTGATCAAAGAGGCAATTGCCGAGAAGGGCAAGTTCGACAGCGTCTACTGGATTGCTTGCGGTGGCTCCATGATCGATTTGATCCCGGCCCATGAGCTTCTGCAGCGCGAGGCAACCACCTTCACTTCGTATATCTATACGGCTCGCGAGTTCGATATCATGCGTCCGCGTCGTCT
>CABQXG010000114.1 GCA_902468045.1 uncultured Collinsella sp. | reverse complement strand
GATCCGGTTGCACCGGGCCGCGCGGCAAGGAGATATATTGCCAGACCGGAGGGGCCCCGGGGGCGGGAATCCGGGCGTACACATTTCCTACACATCTTGTGATCCGACTAACGTTTGCCAGCCGTTAACTACCGCTCGCCGAGCATCTCTTTATATAAGGCAGTCTCATGGTTAAAGCGGATACGTCCCCCTAGCTAAAGCGCAGCCAGCATCGAGCAACTCATCACGTTCTTCCACCGAGAACCCCTCGGCGTAGACGCGCACCACTGGTTCGGTCCCGCTAGGACGGACCAGCAGCCACGTGTCATCCTCGAATGACAGACGCAAGCCGTCCATATGACTAACGTTTTGCGGCACCTTGCCACAAATCGACCTGGGGTTTACGCCCGGCAGCAGGGTTCGTAACGTTTCGGCATCTTCGGCCTCAAGGCGCAAATCGCGTCGACCGTAACTCGTCTTACCAAAACTATCCTCGAGTTGGTCGACCAGAACGCCTAAAGGCGCGTCCGTCTTTGCCATAAGCTCACACAGAATCAGACAGGCGAGGATTCCATCGCGCTCGGGCATATGCGCGGCGATGCCGATACCACCGGCTTCTTCGCCGCCCATGAGGACGCCGCCCTTCTTCATCTCTGCCGCTATATATTTGAAACCGACTGGTTTGACGGTCACGCGGCAGCCAAGCGCCTCGGCAATGCGACGCACGAGCGTCGAGCATGAAAGATTGACGACGACGCGCCCCTCCAAATTGCGAAATTGAACCAAGTCGCCCAAAACGAGCGCCATGATCTGATGCGGATGTATATATCTGCCGCGCTCGTCAACCGCGCCGATACGGTCGGCGTCGCCGTCGGTCACCAGGCCAGCGCAAGCTCCGTCCTCGATAACCGTGCGCTCGCAAGTGTCCACCCAAGGCTCAACGGGGTTGGGGCAGATATCTTCTTGATCAGACACCTGCCCGGCGTGAATCTCGTGCACCTCAACGCCAAGCTCGCGCAGCAAGTCGGCTAGATAGCCCTGGGCTGCGCCGCCCATGGGATCGACAACCACGCGCAAGTGCGCGGCGCGGATGGCTTCGGCATCGACAAACGATGCCACCGCCTGCATATAGTCAGGAATGATATCCGCGGTGCGATATTGCCCCTCGATCCCCATTGGCTCGGGAGCCATAGTCTCTTCGAGCTCTTCGATGACATCCTGGTTGGCGGTCGAGCCGTCACCCATGCGAATCTTGAGGCACAGATAACCCTGCGGATGATGGGACCCCGTCACCATGAGCGCGCCGCACGCCTCACCGTCATAAGCCGCCGCCCACGTAAGGGCAGGGGTCGGGACAGGTCGCGAAGCGAGCACGGCGTCTAGCCCGTGCGCTGCTAGCACGCCCGCCGCAAGCTCAGCGAACTCGCGCGCCAGGGGCCGGGTGTCGAACCCTATATATACCGTTTTGCCCGGATTGGTCTTTTGCCACAACTCGCCGACGGCATCGGCGATACGGGCAACGTTATCGGCAGTGAAGTCCTCATCGACGCGAGCGCGCCAACCGTCAGTTCCAAAATGAATTATCGCGCACACGCGCAGACACCTCACAGTGTTTGGATCATGGTACGCATGGGGTATACCCGCAACATGCACTCGGCAACCTGCCGGCACCAGCATTCACCATTTGGGCAAATGCTGCCGAGGACATGCAAGCAATAAAAAAAACCGCCCCGTATGGAGCGGTTTGCCCTTTATATATCGAGCGCCTCGGCCATCGCGGCCGTAGTGATTGCCGTGGTTCCACAGCAACTGCCCACCATTGCGGCACCGGCATGCCTCCATTCGATGCATGCGCGCGCGAAAGCTTCGGGGTTCTCGTGCCATACGGGGCCATCCTGAGTCTGGACCGGATCGCCTACGTTGGGACGCACCGTGACGGGAGTAGTCGCCGATGCAACCATCCTGGGCACCGCCGCGTTCGCGGCCGCAAGCGAACAGCAATTAACACCAACCGAATTTGCGCCGTGTTTTTCGGCGTACAAAACGGCTGCCTCGATGTTGAGGCCATCGCCCAACAGGTCGCCTTTATCGTCAACGACAAAACTCACCAGAACAGGCATGCCATCGGCGGCATCTCGGGCGCCGGCAAGCATGGGCTGCAAATTACGGATAGACGTCACCGTCTCGATCAGCAGACCGTCAACGCCGGCGTTGAGCAAGGCGTGCGCCTGTTCGCGCGCAATGCCTCGGATTTCACGATACTCGGCAGAGTCCTCGGCAAACCACTCAATACCGATCGGGCCCATCGAGCCTAGCAGCAGCTGAGGGTGCGCCTGGCGGGCATCGTCGACGGCCCCGCGATTGACCTCCGCCACGGACGGCGCAATCTGGTCGTGCTTGAGGGCATAGCTCGATGCCTGAAAGGTGTTGGTAATGAGCACCTGCGCGCCGGCGGCGACATACAAGCGATGGATACGAGAAACGGTCTGCGGCTCTGCCAGATTCCAAAACGCCGGTGGAATGTCGGCGGCATCGTACTCACTCAACAGAACACTGCCCATGGGGCCCTGCGCCAACAAGGTCTCGCTCGACAAGCGGCGCGTAAGTTCCTCGGCACCAAAGCGGTTGTAATAACTCGTATCCATATATATCCCGCTATTCCTCGACGCTGATTCCCTGCTTTTCGAGATAGGCGAGCCAGCGGCTCATCGTGTCCTCGGATAGCGCATGCTCCATCATGCAGGCCTCGGAATCGGCTCGCTCAAATTCGACACCGAGCTCCTGAACCAAAAACGTGCGGATGAGGCGATGACGGTACCAGATAGCCGTGCCAACCTCGCGACCGCGATCGGTCAGGATTACCTTGCCGTAGTGCGATTGCTCGACAAGCTCGGATGCCTTGAGCGCCGAAACCGCTTTATTGACCGATGCCTTGGAGACGCCAAGGCGCTGCGCGATGTCGACCGATCGCACGCCGTTGGTTTCCCCCTCTTCGCTTTCAATGCGAACCATGCACTCCAAGTAGTCTTCGTTCGCCACCGTCAGATGTAGTTCGCGCGAGCTATTTGTCGTATCCATGATCTTCCGTCCCTTCTGCATTCAATGGCTGATTCTACCCCATCCAAGCGTCGTGGTATGCCGTGGCATACCGTGCTAGAGTTCTTGTTGCACACGACGACCAAGATTGGAGCGGTCTTTATGGAAAACACCACCACGAGCCCCGATGTCCTCGAACGCTTTTTGCGCTACGTCCAGATCAACACGCAGTCCGAGGATGCAAACTGCGACCAGGTACCCTCGAGCGCCGTTCAGTTTGACCTTGCCAACGTGCTGGCTGAAGAGCTGCGCGAGCTTGGTGCGGAAGATGCCCACGTGACCGAGCACGCCTATGTCTGCGCGCATATCCCCGCAAGTGCGGGCGCTGAGGACAAGCCCGCCCTGGGCCTGATCGCCCATCTCGACACCACCGAAGTTGCACCGGGCGCCGGCGTGAAGCCGCACATCGTACACTACGAAGGCGGCGACCTGGTCTGCGGCACGGTTGACGGTAAGCCCGTTGCCATGAGTACCGCCAAGCTTCCCGCCCTGAATGACCTCGCGGGTGAGGACCTGGTCTGCAGCGATGGCACCACGCTGCTGGGCGCGGACGACAAGGCAGGCGTCGCCGAGATCATGTCGCTTGTCGCGCGTATCGCTCAGGACCCTTCTCTGCCCCATCCCGCACTCGGCATTTGCTTCTGCCCTGACGAGGAGATCGGCCACGGAGCCGAGCTGTTGGATATCGATACCTTTGGCTGCAAGTACGCCTACACGGTCGACGGCGGCCCCATCGGCGAGCTGGAGTGGGAGTGCTTTAACGCCGCCGAGGCGACCGTCCGCTTTGAGGGCCAGTCCATCCACCCGGGCGACGCTAAGGGCCGTATGGTCAACGCAGGCAATCTGTTCTGTGACTTCAACGCGTTGCTCCCCTACGCGCAGCGCCCGGAGTATACGGAAGGCTACGAGGGCTTTTATCACCTTGAGGGTGTATCTGCGACCGTCGATCACGCCACAGCGCGCTATATCGTCCGCGACCATGACGCCGCCAAGTTCCAGCAGAAACTCGACCTTGTTGATGCCGCCACCTCGATGCTCAACCAGCGTCTGGGTGAGGAGCGCGTGACGGTCGAGATTAAGCAGCAGTATCGAAATATGGCCGAGATCGTTCGTGACTATCCCGAGCTTATTGATGTTGCCAAGGAAGCCTACCTTGCCTGCGGCGTTGAGCCCCAAGTGCTGCCGATTCGCGGCGGCACCGACGGCGCTCAGCTGTCGTTCCGCGGTCTGCCCTGCCCCAACCTTTCCACCGGCGGCTATTGCTACCACGGCGTCAACGAGTTCGTCCCGGTCAGTTCGCTCGTCAAGATGACCGACGTGCTCCAGGAGCTCGTCGCCCGCTTTGCATAAGCCTGGCTGCACAAGTCCAAAAGACGAATCGCCCCGTCCTCAACCAAGAACGGGGCGGTTTTTTTACTGCAACGAGAATAGGTTGACGCACGCCAGCCTCTTGAAGCAAGGAGTGTCCCAAACTGCCGGCAGAGACGATATGAGCAGGACATAAAAACATTGAGAGCCCCTGCTGCATGAAAGACCGCGGATTAGGCCGACAATGGTGAGTGTCTAATCCAACCGTGGCGGCCACGCCGCATTCATGGAAGGGGCTCCCATGCTCGATACTACCACCTTCGTCGGCCTCGACGTCCACGCCCGCTCGATAAAGGCAGTCTCCCTCGACGTCATGACCGGGGAGGTGCGCTGCGCGACCTTCGGCTACGACGCCGGGGCAGTCGCGGAGTGGGTGCGGTCCGTGGACCCAAAGGCCAGGTGCGTGTACGAGTCCGGGGTCACGGGCTTCGACCTGCAGAAGAGGCTTTCCGGCCTCGGGGTCGACTGCGTGGTCGGCGCCGTCTCGAAGATGATCAAGCCCAGCGCGGACAGGCGCAGGAAGAACGACCGCAACGACGCCGAGTTCCTCGCCCGCATGCTGTCGGTCGGCAACGTCGTCGAGGTGTGGGTCCCCGACGACGAGTGCGAGGCCGCCCGCGACCTGACCAGGGCGCTCGAGGACGCGAGGGACGACCTCTCGCGCGCGAAGCAGCGGCTCTCCAAGTTCCTGCTCAGGCACGGGCTCGCCTTCGACGAGAGGACGCCCACCGGCCGCAGGAAGGGCAACTGGACCCGGGCGCACTGGTCCTGGATCGAGTCGATTAGGTTCGCGGAGGGGGCCGACAACGACGTGCTCGCCTACTACGTCGACGCGGTCAGGCGGGCGGCGGAGGAGAAGGCGCGGCTCGAGGGGCTCGTCGAGGCCGAGGCCCGCAAGCCCAGATGGAGGAGGAGGG
>CABQXG010000113.1 GCA_902468045.1 uncultured Collinsella sp. | reverse complement strand
CCGATGCGGCTGCACCGGACCCCGTCTCAAACGCTTTGAAAACAATCTGAAAGGCTACTCCTCCGAGCCATCCTCCCCAGAAGCCTTCTTCTGCTGATCGAGCTTATGCTTACCACTTACGATAGACGTAGCGCCCAGTGTGGCCAAGCTCGCGCTGGCAAGGCTCGCCATCACAATCAGATCGCCCGTCTTGGGCATATTGCCGCCAGATGACTTGGTTGTGGTGGTCGTAGTGGTCACCGTTTTGGAGTCATTTTGCTCATGGACCTGTTTGTCGGTGTTGCTCTTACCGCCGTCCTCGCCCTGCTGCTTTCCGTCCTCGGTCTTGTCCTTGTTCTCGTCCTTCTCCTCAGATTCAGACTTCTTACCCTCGTCCTTCTTCTGAGTGGACTTGTCGTCCTTCTCCTCAGAGCTAGAACCCTTATCGGATTCGGTCTTCTCGGAAGCCTTGTCCTTGGAGTCGCCCTTTACGGCTTCGGTCTTTTCCGTGGAAGCCTGATCAGAGTTGTCCTTGTTCTGGGCCGAACCGTTATTAACGCCAGCCATCAGCGAAGAACCCAGCGTAGAACCAAGCTGCTCGGAGAAAGAAGGCTTCTTGTCCGGCGAAGCAACGGGAGCGTCCGGCGCCTTATTCGAATCGTCCTTGGAAGCATCGGAATCAGGGGTTGCGTCAGAGCCGGAGCCGTTGTTAGAGCCGGTGTCAACGGACGAATCGCTCGAGCCGGTAGATGAGTTAGAGGTGTCAGCGCCGGTCGAACCAGAAGCGTCGCTGTCCGTATTGCCGGCAGAGCTTGAAGGCGAATCGCCCGCAGCAGAGCCGTTCGAATCGGAGCCGTTCGAGGTAGAGCCGTCGTTGGTAGTGCCACCAGCAGAGCCATTACCGTCAGCATCGGTCGAGGGCGCATCCATCCTGTCATCGTTGGCATCGTCACTCGAGTCGTCATTCGAATCAGGTGTCGGCGAGGGCGCCGGTGTGGGCTCGGGCTGCACGGGCGTCGCGGCGGCAGCCTCGTCCTCAGCGATATAAACCAAGCAGTCCTTTAGCTCGTTGCGGTAGCGGTTCTTCCAGCCCTCATGATACTGGGGTTGGCTCGAATACTTGGTCGCCACGTTATTGACCACGCTGTTGGAAAGCGCCGTCACAAACTCGCGATCGGACATATCGTTGGAAAGATTCGCCCAGCGGAAAAAGTCCCTGCAGCCACCAGTGCCGCACATGTTGGTAATGCTCCACACCATGCCCTTGACGCAGTCGGCGCGGCCCGAAATGTCAATACCCAGGCCGCTCTTGAGCCACGCCTCGGTCACCGCATAGTACGAGTTGTACGCATAAGCATCTTGAAGTGCTGAGAACTCAACAGGATCGGTGTTGTAAGCACCCTGAAAGGCCTCCTGCGCAATACGGCCCAACTCGGTGAGCTGGCCGTTCTCATACATGGCATTGCTCGTGTTGGAAATCTCGCTGCCGCGATCAATCGCATCCTTGAGCATGCTGTACTTGGCAGAATCGTAGTTGTAAACCTGCTTCATAAACGGAATGAGCGACCAGCGGCGATCAAACTGATAGTAACCCAGTGCGTTATAGCCGTCACCATACGAAAATCCCTGGTTGTAGTTACCATGGCTCTCGTACTTGGTAAAGTACTTCATCTCGGGAGTCACGTTGACAAACGAAACGCCCTGGACCGACCTCAGCACGCCCGAGAAGGACTGCTGAGTGTAGAGACCCTTATCGATATCGGTGGCATCCGAGGCAACGCCCGGCGTGGGCTCCTCGGCAGCGACAGGTGCCGGCGCGGAAACGGCGCCAAACGAAAGCGCCAACGTCAGGCCCGCGACAATAGCAGAATGCTTGGGCTGCATAAGATCCTCCCTGCATTGGTGTAGTTAAAGTTCAGTTTGCAAAGATAAAAATAAGTATTGCAGCTCGCCCGTTGTTGCACAACAACCCCTCGGTAAACGGCAACAACCCTCCGCGAAATCTTAAGGAATTAAACAAACTGGTCGTCGGGCGCCAACAGAAGCTCGCCGTAACGCTCCATCAGCCCGTCCCTCAGCTGGCAGAATGCGGGGATATAGACGTTCAAGATGCGCTGAATCAAATCTTGAGCGAGCTTGTTGTCATAGATATGGACGTTCGTATTGCGGTCTCTGAGCATATCTAGCCAGGCTGCCTCATCAATAAAGTCGTAGAATCGGTACGACTCCTTCAAGATGGCGCGAGGAGACCCCGACGCGGCAAGCGTGGCGCCCTCATACTCGAGCAGACGCTTAAGAAGCTTCCAGCTCAGTTCAAATTGAAGATTGAACTTATTAATCAATCCACTCTGAACAAAATCATTGTTGAGATCCTGATTGGGCGCATCCTCAAGATTCGCCAAGGCGCTGACAAAGTTCTCATATTTTTTCATACAGAATCACACCATCCCTGGCAATTTCATCGAGCAATTGCTGCGATAAGGACTCGTCGAGATTGACGACATCTACATCTAAAAGAGTATCAAGACGTTCATCGATCAAATATGAGAAGCGGCCGAAATCCCGGCAACCTGCTACGGCGATGTCAATATCGCTCTTGGGCAAGTTGTCACCTCGAGCGCGAGACCCAAACAGCACGACCTTCTCGGCGTCACATTCCCGAGCAAAAACTTCGATTTGCTTGTACACCTTGTCGAGAGATGCCATTTGCACCCCTACAGCTTAATGTCAAAGTTGATCTCGGGAACGGTGGCCAGGTCGGCCAACGTCACGCCGTCGACGTACTTTTCGATCACGTCGTCCAGACCACGCCAGAACTTGACGGTCGAGCAAAGATCGCTGCGGGTGCAGCTGTTGTCGATGCCGTCGCACGCCACCGGAGCCGTGCTGCCCTCGACGGCACGCAAGATATCGCCGGCGCGCACCTCAGCCGGGTCCTTGGCCATCATGTAGCCGCCGCCCTTGCCGCGCACGCTCTTAAGCAGGCCAGCCTTCATAAGCGGACGCACCAGCTGCTCCAAATACTTTTGCGAGATATGCTCGCGGTCGGCGACCTCGCGCAGGGCAATCTTGCCCTCGGCGTCGCCAAGCGCTGCGATATAGATCATCAATCGGAGGGCATAGCGGCCCTTGGAAGAAATGAGCATACCTACCCTTCCATAACGCTGGGGACATACATAACCGATGAATTTGTCCCACATCTAAAAAGTCGAGTGGATTAGTCGGGTTTTCCCTTGACTAACGCCGAACCCATAGTAACTTTATTCCGAGAAGATTCCTAGGGTTTAGTACACCTATGAGTACACCATATACAGAGAGGGACAGCATGAGCGCAAATCCGCTGCTTTCCATCGAAGGTCTGACCGCCTCCGTGGACGAGAAGACCATCCTCCACAACGTCAACCTCAACGTCGCCGCCGGCGAGACCCACGTGCTGATGGGACCCAACGGCGCCGGCAAGTCCACCCTCGGCCACCTGGTCATGGGCGACCCCGTCTACACGGTCAACGACGGCACTATCGTCTTTGACGGCCAGGACATCACCGAGCTCACCACCGACAAGCGCTCGCGCGCCGGCCTGTTCCTGAGCTTCCAGGCACCGGTCGAGATCCCCGGCGTGCCGCTGTCGAGCTTTTTGCGCGCCAGCATCGCCGGCCGCCCCGGCCTGGAGATGAAGGGCAAGGAGTTCCGCCGTCGCGTGAAGGAGCTCGCGGCCGAGCTCAACATGGATACCGCCTATCTCAACCGCGAGCTGGGCGTGGGCTTCTCGGGCGGCGAGAAGAAGAAGGTCGAGATGCTCCAGCTCCTGTTGCTGCAGCCCAAGCTCGCCATCCTCGACGAGACCGACTCGGGCCTAGACGTCGACGCCCTGTCCACCGTCAGCCACGGCATGGACGCCTACCGCAAGAGCTGCGACGGCTCCATGCTCATCATCACGCACAACACGCGCATCCTGGAGCACCTGGATGTAGACCGCGTCCATGTTATGGTCAAGGGCCACATCGTGCGCGAGGACGACGCCTCGCTCATCCCCTGGATTGACAAGAACGGTTTTGAGACCTTCGAGCGCGAGGCCGCCGAGCAGCGCGCCCAGGCCGAGGCCGCCGCTACCGAGCAGCAGGCGTAAAGGGGCGACGCAATGACCAAGAACCGCACCGAGGTCGCGGACATCGACCGCAGCCTCTACGACTTCACCTATGGCGAGGAGGGATTCGAGCGCCTCGACGCCGGCATCACGCCCGACATCGTGCGCGAGATCAGCGCCAAAAAGGACGAGCCGCAGTGGATGCTCGACCTGCGCCTCAAGTCCCTCGAGATCTTCAACCGCTTCCCGGATCCGACGTGGGGCCCCTCCATCGAGGGCCTGGACATGGACAACATCGTCACCTACGTCAAGCCCAACACCGATCAAAAGCACGACTGGGAGTCGGTGCCCGACGACATCAAGAACACCTTTGAGCGCCTGGGCATCCCCGAGGCCGAGCGTAGCTACCTGGCAGGCGTCGGCGCGCAGTACGACTCCGAGCTCGTCTACCACAACATGCAGGACACGGCGTCCAAGATGGGCATCGTCTACTCCGGTATTGAGGAAGCCCTGCACGACCCGCAGTGGGAACCGCTCATCCACGAGAAATTTATGACGCTCATCCCGCCCACCGACCACAAGTTTGCGGCCCTGCACGGCGCCGTATGGTCGGGCGGCTCGTTTGTCTACGTGCCCAAGGGCACCAAGCTCGACTTCCCGCTGCAGAGCTACTTCCGTCTTAACGCCAAGGGCGCCGGCCAGTTTGAGCACACGCTCATCATCGTCGAGGACGACGCCGACCTGCACTTTATCGAGGGTTGCTCCGCGCCCAAGTACAACGTAGCCAACCTCCACGCCGGCGCCGTCGAGCTCTTTGTGGGCAAGCGTGCGCACCTGCGCTACTCGACCATCGAGAACTGGTCCAAGAACATGTACAACCTCAACACCAAGCGTGCGCGCGTGGACGAGGACGGCGACATCGAGTGGATCAGCGGCTCCTTCGGCAGCCACGTGGGCTACCTCTACCCCATGAGCGTGCTCAACGGCCGTCGCGCCCGCTCGAGCTTTACCGGCATCACCTTTGCCGGCGCCGGGCAGAACCTCGACACCGGCTGCAAGGTCGTGCTCAACGCGCCCGAGACCTCGGCAACCGTCAAGACCAAGGGCATCTCCAAGAGCGGCGGCATCCAGACGTTCCGCAGCTCTATCGTTGCCACGCCCAAGGCCGAGGGCTCCAAGGCAACCGTGAGCTGCCAGTCACTGATGCTCGACGACCAGAGCCGCTCCGACACCATCCCGGCCATGGACATCCGCGCCAAGAACGTCGACATCGGCCACGAGGCCACCATCGGACGTATCGGCGACGA
>CABQXG010000112.1 GCA_902468045.1 uncultured Collinsella sp. | reverse complement strand
GAGAACACCGTTGTCTACCAGGGTACCGGCCGTCGTAAGAACGCCGTCGCCCGCGTCCGTCTCGTCCCCGGCACCGGCAAGGTGACCATCAACAAGCGTGACGCCGAGCAGTATTTCGGCCGTTATCATCTCGTTGAGAACGCCCTTGCTCCCTTCAAGGTGACCGACACCGCCGGTCAGTTCGACGTTATCGCTCTGTGCGACGGCGGCGGCATCTCCGGTCAGTCCGGCGCTCTGCGCCTGGGCATCGCTCGCGCTCTTCTGAACGCTGGCGACTACCGTGCTGACCTCAAGAAGGCCGGTTTCCTTACGCGCGATGCTCGCGTGGTCGAGCGCAAGAAGTACGGCCTCAAGAAGGCCCGCCGCGCTCCCCAGTTCTCCAAGCGCTAAGGTTTTATCTCCTTTCGAGATACAATGTACAAGCGGGGCCTGCCGATTCCTCGGCGGGTCCCGCTTTTCTTTTTCGACTAGGGCGGGCGGTTGCATATCGCCTGCTAGGGAAGGAGCGATCCTATGCCCCAGAACATCTTCGGTACCGATGGCGTCCGTGGCGTCGCCAACGCCGATCTTTCGTGCGACCTTGCGTTTCGCCTGGGCCGCGCGGCGACCAAGTTTCTTGGTCCGGACATCTGCATCGGCCGTGACACGCGCCTTTCGGGCACCATGCTCGAGAGCGCTCTGACCGCCGGCATTATGGCCGAGGGCGGCCGCCCGCACTGCTGCGGCGTCATTCCTACGCCGGCCGTGGCGCTGCTCACCGTCCAAAACGAGCTCGATGGCGGCATCGTCATCTCCGCTTCGCACAATCCGCCGGAGTTCAACGGCATCAAGTTCTTTAGCCGCAAGGGCATGAAGCTTCCCGATGCTGTCGAGGAAGAGATCAGCGCCTGGGTCATGTCCGAGGAGGCCATGGCTGCCGACACGCTGCCGACCGGTGCCGGCGTGGGCCACATCATCAAGATGAAGGACGCTCGCAAGGCATATGTCGACCACGCCATCGATACGCTTGATGGCCTGAGGCTCGATGGCCTAGTCGTTGCCGTCGACTGCGGTCACGGTGCTTCCTGCCAGACCACGCCCGCCGCGCTGCAGCGCTTGGGTGCCACGGTGCACGCCATCAACACCGATTATTGCGGCACCGACATCAACGTTGAGTGCGGCTCCACCCATCTTGAGCCCCTGCGCGAGCTCGTGCTGCGCACCCATGCCGACATCGGTTTGGCCCACGACGGCGACGCCGACCGCGTGCTGTTCGTGGACAGCGAGGGCAATGAGATCGACGGTGACTACATCCTGGCTATCTGCGGTTCTGACCTCGCCGCTCGCGGCAAGCTCGCCAACTCCGAGATCGTCTCGACCGTCATGTGCAACCTGGGCTTCTCCATCGCTATGAAGGAGCAGGGCTTCGAAATGGTTCAGACCGCTGTGGGCGACCGTTATGTGCTTGAGCGCATGCTCGCGGACGGCGCCGTCATCGGCGGCGAACAGTCCGGCCACATCATCTTCCTGGAGCACAACACCACCGGTGACGGTCTGGTGACGGCTCTGCAGCTGCTGGCCGTGCTCAAGCGCACCGGTCGTACCCTCACCGATCTTGCCGGCATCATGAAGAAGTACCCGCAGGTACTCGTCAACGTGCATTCCGACAACAAGGCTGGTCTGGACGATTGCCAGCCCATTTGGGACGCCGTCGCTGCTGCCGAGAAGGAGCTTGACGGCCGCGGCCGCATTCTGGTGCGCCCGAGTGGTACCGAGCCGCTGGTCCGCGTGATGGCCGAGGCCGAGACGCACGAGCTGACTCAGCGCGTTGTCGACGACATCGTCGAGGTTGTCAAGCGCGAACTTCCCTAATGGTCAAAAACGGGTGCCAAGTGGTAAACTGTTAAGGTTATTTTGGTTGATCGGTATGTCCGAGGGGGAGCATGTTCACTAAAGTCCTAAGGTCTTTTGGTATGCGTGGTCGAGTCCTTACGTTGGATGCTCCCATCTCGGGTGACGTCATTCCGCTCTCCGAGGTAAACGATCAGACGTTTGCCACCGGCCTTTTGGGCCAGGGCGTGGCGATTCAGCCCACCGGAACGCGCGTGATCGCGCCGGCTGATGCCAAGGTCGAGGCTATTTTTCCCACGGGACACGCCGTTGCTCTTAACACGGTCGATGGCTTGGACGTGCTCATCCACGTTGGTTTGGACACTGTTCAGCTCGAGGGCAAGCACTTTACCGTACATGCGCAAGTGGGTGACATCGTCCATAAGGGCGATGTACTCATTGAGTTCGATCGCGAGGCAATTGCTGCCGAGGGCTACGATGTGACGGTTCCCATCTTGGTATGCAACTCCGTTGAGTTCTCGAGCATCAAGGGCTCCGTTGGCGTGCATGTCGAAGAGATGGACCAGCTCATCGTTGCTCGCGAGCGCTAGCAAGTGCACGTGGCCATTAGCCTACAATTCAAACACGTTTACGGAGGGCGCCCTTGAAAGAGGACGCCCTCCGTGGCAAGATGGGATTTGTCCGAAGCTAAAAGGCTTTGGGTCACCGTGGACGGGCAGGGGCCTCGACGCGGCTAGACACGAGACACATACATTACGCGACCTCGCCCTGGTGGCCGCACACGTTGGTTGCGGCCGACGCGGGCCGCGGGCAAGTGCTTGTAAGGGAGCCTTGCCTCTCTTGTACGAGAAAGGACGCGTAATGAAGATCATTAAAGCTAAAGACTACGAGGATATGAGCCGCAAGGCCGCCAATATTATCTCGGCGCAGGTTATCCTCAAGCCCGACTGTGTGCTGGGTCTTGCCACCGGCTCCACCCCGATCGGTGCCTACAAGCAGCTCGCTGCTTGGTACGAGAAGGGCGACGTCGACTTTGCCGAGGTCAGCACCTACAACCTGGACGAGTATCGCGGCCTTTCGCACGACGATCCCCAGAGCTATCACTACTTCATGCGTGAGAACTTCTTCGATCACATCAACATCGACCTGAACAACACGCATGTGCCCGACGGTTCCAACCCCGACGCCGCCGCTGCCTGCTCTGAGTACGACAAGATCGTCGCCGACGCCGGTTATCCGGATCTGCAGCTGCTCGGCATTGGCAACAACGGCCACATCGGCTTCAACGAGCCCGATGACCACTTCTCCAAGGGCACGCACTGCGTCGACCTCACCGAGAGCACCATTCAGGCCAACAGCCGCCTGTTCGACAGCATCGACGATGTTCCCCGTCAGGCCTACACCATGGGCACTCAGACCATCATGTATGCCCGCATGATCCTGGTTGTCGCCAACGGCGAGGCCAAGGCTCAGGCCGTGCACGATATGTGCTATGGTCCGGTTACGCCCAAGTGCCCGGCTTCGATCCTGCAGCTGCACACCAACTGCGTTGTCGTTGCCGACGAGGCCGCCCTTTCGCTCTGCGAGTAGCGCGAATCCTGCAGCTCGACATAGCCTTGCCTAAGGCCTCCGCTTTGCGGGGGCCTTTTTGCTATCCCTTTTTGCCCACTTGACCAAAAACTTGCCGCAAGCTTGACGAATGCCGGATGTCCAACAGCTTGATTCATTCTATACCAGATTCTATGCAAAAATGCCACTAGAAGGTCGTAGACGGTAGCGGGTGCTAGGCGAGTTGAATGACATGGCTGAACCTTGTTCATCTGCGTTACACTGCCGCTTAGATGGGACAAGCTGACAAGCTCATTTACCTGCTTAAAGACCGATTAGTCGGGGGATTAATAACAATCGGCCCTCGCTGTACAAAAACTTGCCGCTTGCGTACCAAAAGACAACCTAAAACACAAGGTCGCTCTATTCATAGCGCGGCTTGTATGGTCTTGCGGCTACAGTGTCCATACGGTCGAGTTGAGGAGCGGGCATGGTAAACGATTTGAGCGGTATAGACGAGCTCGAGCTGATGCCGCTGGGCGGAGGCTATATGGTGCGACGCGAACGCTTGATGAATGAGCTTATCGCCAAGGGCCGAAAGGCCGGCATCGTGGTTCTTTATGCGCCCGACGGGTTTGGGAAGACCTCGGTGCTGCTGCAGTACACCCATGAGGTTAAATGCGACCCGACGCGAGGCCCCGTGCGGATTATCGAGGCCGATCGCGCCACTGGGCGCGAGGTGTTTATGCAGCTCGAGGTGGTTACCGAAGAACTCAAAGACAAACCGCATTCCCTTATCGCGATTGATAATGTTCCAAACCTCGATCAGCACGATACCGAGGACCTCATCGACAGGATTCGCGGCCTGCGCGCTATGGGGGTAGGGGTCTTTATCTCCTGCCGTCCTTCAAATCGTCAGCTGATTCACGGGCTGGGCGATTCGGTTAAGATCAATGCGCAGATGCTCAAGGTGCATGCCTATGAGTATTCGGCGTGGGCATCGGCGTTTTCGATCAGCACATCGCTCGACTTTTATCAGCTCACGCAGGGCGTGCCCGAGCTCGTTTCGGCATTGCAGACGGGTCTGTATGGCCAAGGCGACGTAGCCGGTCTGCTCGAAAACGAGATTGTCAACGTATATGGCGCGGCACTTGTCGATCTGGCTTCGCTCGACAATAATGCGCTGTTTTGCGTGGCATGTCTCATGGTTTTGATGGGCGAGGGCAATATCTCGGAACTCGAGGCTTGCGGGGTGAGGCTGTCGATGGTCGACCAGTCCTACTTTGTTCGCGACTACCCGATCTTTGGCTTGGATCCCGCCGAGCGGAGTTTTGCGTGTCTGGGCACGGAGGATAACGGACGCTTGCGTTTGCGTAAGTTGGTGGCCGAGGTTCGCCCCGAACTTGTTCCGAGGGCGGCCCGGATTTTGCTTAAGGCGGGCCGATGCGATGCAGCGATGGGCTTGGCGGACGCCTTTTTGGACCGTGAAGCGGTCCTTGAACTTGCTGGACAGTATGGGGTCGATCTTGCTCTGACGGGGCACGGGGCCGATATCTGCCGAGCAGCGTTGGGCACGATCGATGCCGACGATCCGGCTCCAGAGCCAACGCCTGCCGAGGCGCTTGGCGTATATCTGGCAGCGGTCAGCGTGTCCAATACAAAGCTCGCTCGCTATATGGCATCGGTCATCGAGCGCGGGGGCGAACGGGCGGCCTGCGAAATGGACCCTGTTTCATGGAGGGTGGCCCAGACACTGACGGCTGTTTGCTATGGGGACAACGGGCTTGGGCTTCCTACGAACCTGGCCGTGCCAGAAATCGAGACATCCCACACCGCACTCGACATGCTGTCCACGCATATCGAGGTCAAGCGCTGTCTGACCGAGCGGGGAGATGACGGCGGCGTTCTACAGCAGCTCAAAACGAGCAAGGCCTACGACTGCGAGCTCGATATCGCGGGGATTGTTATACGGGCCGATAGCATGCTGGTGGAGCTCTTTGACGGGTCGTTTGCGGGAACCGA
>CABQXG010000111.1 GCA_902468045.1 uncultured Collinsella sp. | reverse complement strand
GGAGTATCCCGTGTTCGACGGGATCCCCGAGCTGCTGGATGGGTTGGTCGCCCAGGGCAAGCGCTTGGCCGTGGCGACGTCGCGCATGGAGGCAAAGTGCGTTGACATGGTGGGTGAACTGGGGCTTTCTCAGTTTGAGGCCGTGGTTGGCATGAATCCGCCGCAGGGCCGCGAGACCAAGGCGGATTCGGTCCGCGATGCGCTGGCGGCCCTGGGCGCGACCGCGGACGAGGCCGTGATGATTGGCGACCGCTTTAACGACGTCGAGGGCGCGCACGCGATGGGCGTGCCGTGCATTGGCATCTATTCGGGTGCGGCGGCGCCGGGGGAGCACGAGGCTGCGGGCGCCGATGCGGTGGTGCACTCGGTGGCCGAGCTTGCTAAACTTTTCGCTATATAAGTATTTGATGTGAGGGGCGGGCGTACCCGTCGCTCATTGGTAAGGAGGTCGTCCATGAATCAGGTGGAGCAGAGCGTTACCGAGTATGTCGACGAGGTCTGGGAGGACGTCGTCGCCGATATCGAGCAGCTGGTGAGTTATCCGTCCGTAGCCGTTGCTGCCGATGCGGAGCCTAGCGCGCCGTTTGGCCGCCCGGTTCGTGATGCGCTCGATTGCGCGCTCGGCATTGCGCAAAAGCTCGGCTACCAGACGAGCGACGACGAGGGCTATGTGGGCATTGCCGATATCCCGGGTCGCGGCGACAAGCAGCTCGCGACCATCTGCCACGTGGACGTGGTGCCCGCCGGCCCCGGCTGGAACACCGACCCGTTTGCGATGGAGCGTCGCGAGGGCTGGCTGCTCGGCCGTGGCGTGATTGATGACAAGGGTCCGGCGGTGTTGTCGCTCTACGCCGGTGCCTACCTGCTCAAGCACGGCATTGTGCCGCGCTATACCTTCCGCGCGCTGCTGGGCTGCGATGAGGAAGTGGGCATGTCCGACGTTCACCATTATCTGGAGAATCACGCAGACCCCGACTTTTTGTTTACGCCCGATGCCGAGTTCCCGGTCTGCAATGCCGAGAAGGGCCAGTTTGGGGCGACGTTCGTGAGCCCCAAGATCGACGGCGGGCGCATCGTGTCGTGGAGCGGCTCCGAGGCGAGCAATGCCATTCCGTCGCAGTCCATCTGCGAGCTTTCGATTGCCGCCGATGAGCTGCCGGCGCCCGTTGAGAACGCCGACCGCCTGGAGATCACGGCGCTCGACAATGGCCATGCGCAGATTTTCGCCCACGGTATTGGTGGCCACGCTTCGATGCCTGAGGGCACCATCAACGCCGTCGGCCTGATTGTGTCGTATCTGCGCGAGGCCGAGGACGCGTTTGGTGCACGCGACGAGCGCCTGCTGACGCCTGCCGAGCACGAATTCGTCAAGTTCCTGGCCTTTGTGCATGCGGATGCCTATGGCCGCGGCCTAGGTATCGATGCGACGAGTCCGGCGTTTGGCCCGCTTACCTGCAACGCTGGAGTCATCCGCGTGGCGGATGGCCATATTGAGCAGGTCATCGACGTGCGCTTCCCCGACAGTACGAGTGCCGATACCATCCGCGAGCAGCTCGACCCGCTCGTGGGCCGTTTTGGCGTGACGTGCCAGCTGGGTCGCGCTAAGGTGCCGTTCTCAGTCTCTGCCGATGATCCGGCCGTGAAGGCGCTTATCGATACCTATAACGAGTTCACCGGCAAGCATGCTGGGCCCTTTGCCATGGGCGGCGGCACGTACGCGCGCAACTTTGCCCGCGCCGTCTCGTTTGGCCCCGAAGAGACCGGCCTGGAGCTGCCCGCGTGGGGCGGCCAGATGCACGGCTCCAACGAGTGTGCCAGCGAAGAACAGCTTAAACAGGCGCTCAAGATTTACATCGTGGCGATCCTTCGTCTCAACGAACTGGAACTGTAGGGCTTCCCCAGGCACCCGACCTTGCCCCTCAAACCGTCGCTTGCGTACCAAAGTACGCGGCGCTCCTCTTTCGGGGCAATCTCGGGCACCTGGGAAACCCCTATATCCTGCTTGGATACAAACTTGCATTACGAGCCCGGTGCTTCGGCCCGGGCTTTTTCTGTTGCGGTGGGGTAGTCATTGGGGACGTTCCTTTGGTGTAAAAGGTGCGCCATGTTCGGCGCTGGATTGTTATCCGTTTGTAAAGGCTGGACAGAGCTTGCGGTAAGGGTCTATCAGATGCCCGTAAAAAACCGCAGTTGGCGCGGGCGCTGCCCGGTCGGGGTCGTATCTTTCCAAACAGCAAAGCGGGCAGGGTGCCCGCGAGTCGCATGTACGAAAGGAAGATCATGCTCGATCAGGCTTATTCTCGTCGTCAGTTCCTCGGCCTCGCTGGTGGTTTTGCCAGCATCGTCGGTCTCGGTCTCGTTGGTTGCGGCGGCTCCGGCGCATCCGACGCCGCCGACAAGGGTAGCGCCGCTGCTACTGCCGAGTCCGTCTCCGGCGAGGTGACCTACGACGGTGCCTCCTCGTTCCAGGCTCTCGTCGAGGCTGCTGCCGAGAAGTTCATGGATGCCAACCCGGACGTCTCCGTTTCCGGCTCGGGCAACGGTTCGGGCAAGGGTCTGACCGCTGTCGCCGCAGGCACCGTCACCATCGGTAACTCCGACGTCTTCGCCGAGACCAAGCTCGAGGCCGACCAGGTCAAGAACCTCGTCGACCACGAGGTTGCCGTCGTGGGCATGGGTCCCGTCGTCTCCAAGAACGTGACGGTCGACGACCTGTCCCTCGAGCAGCTCAAGGGCATCTTCTCTGGCCAGATCACCAACTGGAAGGAGGTCGGCGGCGACGACGCCACCATCGTCGTCCTCAACCGCAAGGCCGGCTCCGGCACCCGCGCCACCTTCGAGGCCGCCGTCTTTGGCGACGAGGCCGTCGACTTTAAGGGCGACGCCGAGCTCGACAAGTCCGGCGACGTCCAGACTCAGATGGGCAGCACCGATAACGCCATCTCCTACCTCGACTTCTCGCACTTCGATGACTCCAAGTTCAACGCCATCAAGGTCGAGGGCGTCGAGCCCAAGAGCAAGAATGTCACTGATGACTCCTTCAAGATCTGGGCTACCGAGCACATGTACTGCTCCAAGGACGCCGACGAGGCCACCAAGGCCTTCCTGGAGTTCATGCTTTCCGACGACGTCCAGGGCAAGCTCGTCGAGGAGCAGGGCTTCATCCCCGTCTCTGCCATGAAGGTCGTCAAGGACGCCAGCGGCAAGGTCTCTGCTAAATAAGTAATCGCCCCGGAAAGGTTTGCAATGGCAAAACAGCTGCCAAAGCGCGACCTTGAGAACGTGGGCCTGGGCGTCACGGGCGCGTGCGTAGCGCTCGTGACGCTTGTCGTTGCCGCGCTCATCTTTATGGTCGCCCAAAAGGGCCTCTCGGCTTTTGTCAAGGACGGCGTCTCGGTCGTCGAGTTTTTCACCGGCACCAAGTGGGACCTGGCCAACACAGCCGAAAACGGCCTGCCCTATACCGGCGCCCTGCCCCTGATCGTCACCTCGTTTGCGGTCATGGTGCTCTCCACGCTCATCGCGCTGCCCATCGCCATCGGCTCTGCCATCTTTGCGGTCGAGATCCAGCCTAAGTTTGGTTCCAAGGTTTTTCAGCCGCTTATTGAGCTTTTGACCGGTATTCCCTCGGTCGTCTTTGGCTTGATCGGCTTTCACGTTGTCGTCGGTCTTATGAAGAGCGTTTTCCACGTGAGCACGGGCCTGGGCATCTTGCCCGGCGCCATCGTGCTGGCGGTCATGATTCTGCCGACGATGACCACGCTTTCGGTCGATGGCCTGCGCGCCGTGCCCGACGGCTACCGCCAGGGCTCGCTCGCGCTGGGCTACACCCGCTGGCAGACCATCTGGCACGTGGTGCTCAAGTCCGCCATGCCGTCGCTCATGACCGCGGTTATCTTGGGCATGACCCGCGCCTTTGGCGAGACGCTCGCCGTGCGCATGGTCATCGGCGGCATCGAGGCCATGCCGACGTCGCTGCTGTCGCCGGCTTCGACCATCACCACCACGCTCACCACGTCCATGGCAGTCTATGCCGAGGGCTCGGACCAAGACGATGTTCTGTGGGCGCTCGGCCTGCTGCTGATGGGCATGAGTCTCATCTTCATCCTGATCATCCACCTTATCGGCCGCAAGGGGGCGAAGGCTCGTGGCTAGCACGCGTATCCACATCGACGAGGCGAGGCTCGGGCGTGTCCAAAAGCAGGACCGCTTCGCCACGGGCGTGTTGACGGCGATCGTCGCCATCGTCATGCTCATCGTCGTCTCCATGGTGGCCTATATCCTGTTCGAGGGCATCTCGACGCTGTTCCAGCCGGGCTTTCTCACGGAGCCGTCGCGCGCCAACGGAACGCAGGGCGGCGTGCTCTACCAGCTGTTCGACTCGTTCTACCTGCTGCTGATCACCCTGATCATCTCGGTGCCCATCAGCCTGGGCGGAGCGGTCTTTTTGGTTGAGTACGCGCCGGACGGACCCATCCGCGACATCGCCTCCACCGCCATCGAGACGTTGTCCTCGCTGCCTTCCATCGTCGTCGGCATGTTCGGTTTTCTGGTGTTCTCGGTGCAGCTGGGCTGGAAGTACTCCATCATCTCCGGCGCCGTCGCGCTCACCATGTTCAACATCCCCATCCTGGTGCGCGTGATCCAGCAGGCGCTCGAGGACGTGCCGCAGGCCCAGCGCGATGCGTGCCTGGCCATGGGCCTCACTCGCTGGGAGGCCACGCTGCACATCCTGATCCCCGAGGCCATGCCTGCCATCGTGACGGGCATCGTGCTTTCGGCCGGTCGCGTGTTTGGCGAGGCCGCAGCACTGCTTTTTACCTCGGGTATGAGCTCGCCGGTTCGCCTGAACTTCTTGAGCTTTAACCTGTCGAGCCCCACCTGCGCTTGGAACGTGTTCCGTCCCGGCGAGTCGCTCGCCGTGCACATCTACAAGATCTATGGCGAGGGCAGCCCCGAGGCCCAGCAGATTGTTTGGGGCACCGCGGCGCTGCTGATGATTTGCGTGCTGCTGTTTAACGTAGTCGCCCGTATCGTGGGCAAGCAACTGGCAAGAAGGATGACGGCCGAATGAGCGAGATGAATGCAACGCCCGCAACCGAAGCGGCATCGTCCGAGACCCAGGACTTCCTGTCGAGCGTGGGGGAGAGCGAGAAGCGCGTGCGCGTGAGCGGCAAGGCCGTGAGCGACGAGGTCGTGCTCTCCACCAAGGACGTCAACGTGTACTATGGCGACCACCATGCACTGCACAATACGTCGCTCGACTTCCACAAGGGCGAGATCACGGCGCTCATTGGGCCTTCGGGCTGCGGTAAGTCGACCTTCTTGCGTAGCCTCAACCTCATGAATCGCGAGATTCGCGGCTGCCGCGTGGAGGGCGAGATCAACTATCGCGGGCGCAACGTGAACACCAAGAACGAAAACAC
>CABQXG010000110.1 GCA_902468045.1 uncultured Collinsella sp. | reverse complement strand
CCAGGTCGCGCTGGGCCACGCCGCACCAGCGCACATCGTGCGCATAGCGTACCGCGGTGCCGTCGCGCATGCCCGCCGGATCATAGCCGTAGGTATTGCTGTCGCCAAAGCACAGAACGTTTTTCATCGTAAGCCCTTCCTCTAGTAAAAAGCCGACGGGAGCAGCCCTCCCACCGGCTCGACCCATCTGTCAGCACATACCGATTACAGGTACTTGCGCCAATCGTCATCGTCTTCATCGTCCTCGGCGGCAGCCTGGGCCTGCTCGGCGGCGCGGGCAGCCGCAGCGCGAGCGGCAACCTGGGCATAGGACTCCTCGTTGCGCTCGGGGAAGTTTGCCAGCACGTGCTCGAACTTGGCAAAATCTTCGTCCCAGCGCGTAGAGGGCACGGCAAAAAAGACCTGCTTGACCTTAAAGTCGCCCGATGCGAGCTCCTTGCGGAAGAGCTCGGCCACGGCCTCGGCGTCAAAGCCGTTGTTGTCGCAGCCCCAAGCACCCAGCACGAGCTTCTCGCGACCCAGCTCGTCGCAGATGGCAAGCACAAAGCGAATGCGGTCGCGCAGGGCATCCAGCAGAGCATCGTCGCTCACGCGATACTCCTGGCGGGCGCGCTTAACGGTGGGCGCGGCGGCAACGATCACGTCGGCATACGCATGCACGTGGTTGCGGTCGAAGCGCACCGCAGGCACCACCAGCGCACGGTTGCGGTAAAGCTCGCAGTTGATGTTGCGGCGACGGTTCTCGCCGTACCACTTACGCTGCTTATCGAGAACGTTGTACAGATACGAATCGGCGCACAGCGTGGCCTCCTGGCCCAGATAGCCTTGGATGTAGCCGCCGCCCGGGTTGGTGAACGAGGCAAAGGCGAGCACGGCCATGTCGCAGAACTGCGCATAGCCTCGGCCGTTATCCAGAATGGCCTGCGTGGCAGAGGCGTCGAGCACGGTGACCTCGGGCAGGACCGGAGCGGGCTCCTCGGCGGCAGGCGCGGACTCGGCTTCGGCGATTTCCTCGGCAGGCTCCTCGACGGGCTCAGGCGCCGCCTCGGTCTCGGGCGCTGCCTCGACATCGGCAGCCTCCGCGCCCTCGACGTCCTCGGCAACCTGTTCTTCGGCGGCCACAGCGCTCTGAACCTTGGCCTTCATCGCCGCGACAAAACCGGCAGGCATACCATCGAACTCGCACACGCCGGCAAGCGAACGCTCGATATCCTTGGCGCACGCTTCGGACACAGTTGCCACGTGACGCTCGGCGGCCTTGGCACGGGCCTCGCGCTTGGGATTGGGCTGACCCGCTCGGTTGGACCTGCGGTTACGGTTCCTGTTGTCGACGTCTGCCATACGTGGCCACCTTTCCTGTCGCTGCCGCTATCGGCTTTTTCCCATCCATGATACCCCGCCGCGCACAAAAAAGACGGCCCCGAAGGACCGCCTTTCGCATCGATTTACACGCACGGCAAGCACCGCCGCAATTCGCCACTAGTCGCGACGGCCAAGGATGTTCAGGATGCGCAGGAACACGTTGATAATGTCCACGAACAGATTGGACGCCATGAGCACGGCGTTGGGCAGCGTAGGCGGCGCCGTCGTGGCAACATAGGTGTCGTAGCCAATAAAGCCGGCGAACACCACGATCACGATCAGATCGGTGATGGTCTGCGAGACGCCCATGAACATCAGCACGATCTCAACCAGAATAGTGGCGAGCAGAATGCCAAAACCGATGCCATATACGCGCTGGAAAAACTTGGGGAACGTCACGCCCAAGGCGCCAAAGACAAAGGTGATGGCGGCCGTGGCGATAAAGGCAGTGTTGATGGTGGGCAGGTCGTAGTTGGCAAGGCCAAACGACGCGGTCAGGCCAAAGGTACTCGCAAAGATTACGTAGCCCACAAGGGACAGGCCCACGGACTGCTTGCTGGCGGCGGCCGACATCATGACCATGCCGACGATGGTCGAAATAAACGAGCCAAAGACCAGCGGCAGGGCGGCGCCGCTCATCATCATGCGGGCAAACGCCATGGTGCTCGTAAAGTAGGCGCCGGCGCCCATGGCGCAAAAGCCCAAAAAGATCAGAGCAGACATGACAAGGTTGTACGCACGCGGCGACATCTCCTTGGCACGGCCTGCGCCGGTCTCGATGGGGCCGTTCTGATAGCCCTGGATATCGTTCATAATTTCGTCCTTTCAAAAAGCGCCGCGACAGCGCCGTAGGCGACAAGATTCCTGCCATTGTACCCGAATGCCGCGCGCTCTTACCTGCGGCGCTCGCCCTCGAGCGTACGATCAAAGGCCCAGACCCACCAACGCATCACGTGCGCCTGCGAGCCGTCCGTCCGCTCGCGCGTCTGGTCCTCCAGATACAACTCGGTCGCGTGCCCGCCAAAACGCACCTTATAGGTTGCCGTACGGATGCCGTGAACCGTCAGGCCAAACCCAGTGGTCGAGACAATCTCGTCAATCGTAAAGCAACGACCGTCGACCCAGCAGACAGTGACCGGCACGACCTGTCCGCCCGCGAGGATGCGAGCCACGACGTCCACATACTGCTTGTGCACGCGCCGAGTTTTGCCATCTGTCTGTCGATATTCCATGCCTCCTATTATCGAACGCATGTTTGCATGTTGTAAAGCGAACAGACTGTGGTTTTGGAGTGTCGTAGTAATCGCACGTGTCCGCATGGCGTGTTAGCAAAAAGAACACCCGCGGTCAACAGGGCTAATATTCAATTTTAGTGCCAAAAAGTTCACTTCTCCCATCAGAACTCGGTAAAGAAACCCACAGGAGGTGATACGATTTATCATGTTTTTGTAACGTGTCTGCAAACTTCGAGAAAGCCCATATATGGACGTAACGTTCTCAACCTTCCTCGGCCAAATTGTGTCGAACCCAGTCCTTGCCGTCACCGTGATCCTCGCGTTGGGCGCCATCTTCGTCAATGGATGGACCGACGCGCCCAACGCCATCGCGACCTGCGTCACTACGCGTTGCATGCCCGCCCGCGCCGCCATTCTCATGAGCGCCGCATTCAACTTCCTCGGTGTGCTCATCATGACGCACTTTAACGCGAGCGTCGCCAATACCATCTCGCATATCGTCGACTTTGGCGGAAACAGCACCATGGCGCTCGCGTGCCTCTGCGCGGCGCTGTTCTCCATCGTCGTCTACGGCGCCACAGCGTCGCGTTTTGGTATCCCCACCTCGCAAAGCCACAGCCTTATCGCCGGCCTGACCGGTGCCGCTATCGCCCTCGGCGGCGCGAGCAGCGTCAACGTCCACGAGTGGATGAAGGTCATCTACGGCCTGGCGCTCTCCATCGGCCTGGGCTTTGTCATGGGCTGGGTCCTGTGCAAGCTCGTCTCGATTCTTTTCGCCGCCGCCAACAGGCGACGTGCCAATGTCTTCTTTAAATACGCTCAGATCGCGAGCGCTGCGGCCATGAGCTTTATGCACGGCGCGCAGGATGGACAGAAGTTCATCGGCGTGCTCTTTTTAGGCGTGGCCTTTGCCAGCGGCCAGACGAGCGTCGGCGATGCAGGCATCCCCATCTGGATTATGCTGCTGTGCTCGGCCACTATGGGTATCGGCACCAGCGTGGGCGGCGAGCGCATCATCAAGTCCGTCGGCCAGAGCATGGTCAAGCTCGAAAAGTACCAGGGCTTCTCCGCCGACCTCGCAGGCGCCGCGAACCTGCTGCTTGCCACCCTTACCGGCATCCCCGTGTCCTCCACGCACATCAAAACCTGCGCCATTATGGGTGTCGGTGCCGTCAAGCGCCTCTCGGCCATCAACTTCGGTGTCGTCAAGGACATGATGTTCACCTGGTTCTTCACCTTCCCCGCCTGCGGACTCATCAGCTTTGTCATGGCCAAGCTGTTCATGATGTTCCTCTAGTCAAACCGAACGTCCATCCGGACTGCATTACCTCGCCCGCCCATCTTCACCTCGAAAGGACCACCCATGGCAAAGAAACCCGATTCGTTCTACTTTGACAACTACGTCGCCTGCGCCGACCTAGCCGTCCAGGCCGCAGAGCTGCTCACCAAGATTTTTGAGAACTTTGACCCTGCGCAGATCCACGACATGCTCGATAAGATGCATGCGATTGAGCATGCGGCAGACAAGAAGCACCACGAGCTCGAAGACGCCTTGCTCACCGCCTTTATCACCCCGCTTGAGCGCGAGGATCTAGACCTGATGAGCTGCTCGCTCGACACCGTGCTCGACCGCATCGAAGGCGTCGTGCAGCGCGTCTACTTCACCAACATCCAGAGCATCCATCCCGATGCCATCGTGATCGCCCACAAGGTGACCGACGCCTGCCGCGCCATGAAGGACCTGATGGTCGAGCTGCCCAACTACCGCAAGTCCAAGACCCTGCGCGAACTCGTCATCCAGATCAACACGATCGAGTCCGAGGCCGACGAGCTCTACATCAACGCTATGCGCAACCTGCATGTCAACGGCAAGGATCCGCTCGAGGTTATCGCCTGGCGTGACGTTTACGCCTTCCTGGAGTACTGCGCTGACTGCTGTGAGAATGTGGCCGATGTTGTGGATTCGATTGTCATGAAGAACAGTTAATTGGGGGTACGTGTCCCGGCGGCGAAGGGCCGGCACCTGTTTGCTTTCTCACTCCGGCTGCGTAGCAGAGTCGTTCGATAGTAAACAGGTGTCGGCCCTTCGCCTTACGTATCACCATTGGAACTTTGGCTGATAGTTTTAGCGCAATGGGGGGTTTGGCTGAAGGGACCTTTGGTACCCGTTCGGACACTTTGGCCCTTGATGAGCGTTTGGCTGATTGCTGCTTTGCTTACTCTTTGGATACTCTTTGGGTTACTTTGGGTTTGTTTGATTTTTAATTGTTGGAGGGCTTGTATGTCGTATATTGATCTGGCTCGGTCTCGGTATTCTTGTCGTTTGTTTGAGGACCGTCCTGTGGTGCAGGCTGTGGTGGATGCCATTGTTGAGGCTGGGCGCATTGCTCCTTCTGCTTGCAATAATCATCCAAGCCGTGTGATGGTGTTGGATACGCCTGAGCTTCTGAAGAAGGCTGCTGCTTGTCAGCCTCGATTTGCTCGTGATGGGTCTATCTTTGGGGCTCCGCTTATCTTTCTTATTTGCAGCGTTACCGACGATGCTTGGGTGCGCCCGTATGACCAGATGGACTCCAGTGCCATCGACACCTCGATCGTTTGCGACCAGATGATGATGGAGGCCGAGGAGCAGGGCCTGGGTACGTGCTGGGTGTGCCATTTTAAGCCCGAGGTGGCCTGTGAGCAGTTCAGCCTGCCCGAGGGCATCTATCCCTATCACATGCTCGTCTGCGGCTATCCTGCCGACCATATCGCCGACCCCAAGCAGCGCGAGGCCCGCACCATTCCCCTCCCCGACTTCCTCCTCAAGTAGATTTTTGGGACAGGCCTTTAAATCCACCTTTGACCACGTGCCGTTCGCCGAGTTCTG
>CABQXG010000109.1 GCA_902468045.1 uncultured Collinsella sp. | reverse complement strand
TTGTCCAAGTTCTCGATAAAGAAATAGCGGCCCTCGTTGAGCATCGAAAAGGCGTCGAAAATGCGATCGCTTATTTCGAAGTCGTCGGCGTGGACTTGCGTGATATTGCGTCGATCAAGGTGCATGGCATGACGTAACTTGTAGTCGTACATGCGATGGTCGGCATCGAGCGTCATGCGATTGGGGGCTTCGCCCAGGGCGGGGTCGGCATGTGACACTCCGTAGCTAAACGAGCGGGGCATCTCGGAATCGTCGTTTTTGAGCAGGAGCGTTCGGCAGTGTTCCAGACGTTCGGCGAGGTCGTCCTCGGTTGCAATCGTAGACAGGATGGCAAACTCGTCGCCTCCCAGACGAAATGCCGCCTCGTCTACTTTCATATACAGCTTAAGATAGAGGCTTACCTGCAAGATATAGCGGTTGCCCTCGTCATGGCCAAAGACGTCGTTGCAGTGCTTGAGATTGTCGATATCGATGAACGCCATGGTAACGGGGGTGTCCTGCTCCCAGAGCTCCTCGAGGGAACGGGCAAAGCCGCCACGGTTGCCAAGCCCGGTAAGCTGGTCGGTAAAGGCGGTCCTAATCAGATCCTCCTGACGCTCGAGAAGGTCGCGGACGGTCTTTTCGAGCGTTTCGGTGTAATTGCTGACAGTATCCATGTCGTAAGCGGCTTTCTGAGGTCGGGCGAATTGCGTCGGGCGAGCTCGTTGTGCACACGCGTTGTTGTTCAGCGCTTTGCGTGTATCCAGGCCCCCGCCTTGCTGCGTTGTTGGGTTAATTTACCGGCTAATGTTCGCTGTTGATAACTGCTGAGTAGTATAAACAACAGTGCAGAATTATATATGGGTGTACATGCTACGGGCGGCTATTATTCGCCAAACCGCAACGCCTGGGTGCGCATGAAAAATGCGACTGGGGCGGTATATGTTGACGGGTATACTTGTCCCGGTTTTAAACGCAGGAACGGAGATGGTCGCATGACACAGCCAAATAAGACGCGCACGGTGGGGCTTGCGCTCGAGGGAGGCGGCTACCGCGGTATGTATACGGCGGGCGTGCTCGACGTTTGGATGGAGCACGGTTTGACCTGCGACCATATGGTGGGTGTCTCGGCGGGCGCGGCGTTTGGCTACAACTTTAAATCGCGCCAGATCGGCCGTGCCATTCGCTATAACAAGGCCTATTGTGCCGATAAGCGCTATGCGGGTGTAGCAAGCTGGCTGCGGACCGGCGATATGTTCAATGCCGATTTTGCCTATCACGAGGTGCCTATCGAGCGCGATCCCATTGACTTGGAGGCGTATCGCGCCTGTCCCATGCGGTTTACGTGCGTGTGCACCGATATCGAGACGGGCAAGGCCGTCTACCACGACCTGCCCTATGGCGATGAGCGCGATATTGAGTGGATCCGGGCGTCGTCGGCTATTCCCGTGGCGACGCGTCCTGTTGTCATTGAGGGACACAAATACCTGGATGGTGGCGTGGCTGATTCTATTCCCAGTGCATGGCTGTTTGCGCAGGGCTACGACCGCAACGTGGTGGTGCTGACGCAACCGGCGGGCTTTGTAAAGCAGCCCAACAGCGTGATGCCCATGCTGCGGCGCGTGTTCCGTCACTACCCGGAGTTTGTCGCGGCGCTCGAGCATCGGCATGAGGTCTACAATGCCACGCTCGATGACCTGACACGTCGCGAGGCTGCCGGCGAAATTTTTGTGGTGCGTCCGAGCGAATCGGTGAAGGTGCCGTCGCTGTGCCGCGAACCGGATAAGCTTGAGCGCATCTATCAGATCGGTCGTCGCGATGCGGAGGCGACTTTGCCGGCGTTGGAAGCGTATCTGGCGGGGTAAGGGTCGCATATGGAAAGCGCATCCCAGAATGGAGGTCCAAACTGGGATGCGCTTTCCGCTATTGAAGATATGAGGCTGCGGATCGGCTGCTCGGCCTAGACTTATGCCTGCTGCCAGGTGTCGACAAGCTCCTTGGCGGCGGCGTAGGGGTCGTCGGCACTGCAGACGGCGCTCACCACAAAGAAGCCATCGACGCCGGTGGCCTTGAGCTGCGGCAGGTCGGCCGTCTTGACGCCGCCGCCCACCACGATGGGCACGGGGCTTGCCGCGTGGAGTGCGGCCAGGTCCTCAAAGCTTTTGGTGATGATGGAGCCATCGGCTGCGCGTCCGCAGTCGCGCTTGGTCTCGGTCTCGTGGAGCGGGCCGATGCCCAGGTAGTCGACCAGGCTCATGTCGGCGGTCTTGACGTACTCGAGCATCTCCTCGCAGCGGGCCGAAAGGCCCACGATGGCATCGGGGCCCAGCAGCTTGCGGCAGACCTCGACGGGAATATCGCTTTGGCCCACGTGCACGCCGTCGACAGCAATACCCTGCTCGCGCGCGGCGAGTACGCAGTCCAGGCGGTCGTCGATCAGCAAGGCGACCTGACCGGTCTTGCCGGCCTGTGCGATTGCCTGCGCGGCGTCGCCAGTCAGCGCGATGATCTCGCGGGCGCTTGCCACCTTGGAGCGCACCTGAATGCAGGTAAAGCCTGCGTCGAGCGCCTGGGCCACCACATCGCCCACGGGGCGCCCCAGCGTGTTTTCGGGGCCGAGTACCAGATAGGCCGAGATATCAAGGTTGTCGCGGATGCTCATCGTGCTTCCTCCTGCTTTTTGATCTGCGCTTCCATGCGCTCGAGCTTGCCAGTCATGGTGTCGGTAAATCCGGGACGAATATCGGCTTTGAGCACGACTTCGGTGCGGATGCCCTTGCTCGCCAACACAAAGGTCGCGTCGCGCACGACCTGCATGACCTCGTCCCAGTCGCCTTCGATCTCGGTAAACATCGAGGTGGTGCGGTTGGGAAGGCCGCTCTCGCGTATGACGCGCACGACCTCGGCGACCTCGGCGGAGAGCTCATCGCCGGTGCCGCACGGGGCGATGGCCACGGCGACGAGCGTGTTCATGCCGGCATTGGTTGTGGGCTCGGACATGGCCTATGCCTCCTCGAGCTCGAGTTGGTTATCGGCAATGTCCTGGGCGGTTGCGCGGTAGAGCTCGTCGATAAAGGCGACCTTAAAGCTTGCCGGGGCATCGGCGACAGCGGCGGCGCGCGTGCCGGCAACGTTGTAGACGGCGGTGCCGCAGACGGCTGCCGTAAACGGATCGGCAGCGCAGGCGTACACGGCCAGCACGCCGCCCTGCGAGCAGCCGCAGCCGGTGATCTTGGACATGAGCGGGCTGCCGCCGTGGGACTTGGCCACCGTCGTGCCGTCGGTGATCAGGTCGACTTCGCCCGAGACCACTACGGCGCCGCCGGTGTAGCGAGCGAGCGCCACGGCAGCATCGCGGGCGGCGTCGACCGTGTCGGTGGTATCGACACCGCGCACGCGGCTCAGATCAGCCGCCTCGCCCTCAAGACCCCACAGGCCGGCGAGAGCGATGATCTCGGAGGCGTTGCCGCGTACGATGGCGGGCTTGTACTGCTTGAGCTCGTTTACCAGCTGGGTGCGCAGGCTGCCGATGCCCAGGCCCACCGGATCGAGCACCCAGGGCTTGCCGGCGTCGTGTGCCGCCTTGGCCGCGCGGGGAATCGTCTGCTCGTAGATGGGGAAGAGCGTGCCCATGTTGAGATAGATGGCGCCGCCGCCGGCAACGAGCGCCTCGCCCTCGTCGGGCAGATAGACCATGGCGGCCGAACCGCCCACGGCGAGCTGCGCGTTGGCGACAAAGTCGATCGTCACCGTGTTGGTGATGGAGCCGGCCATCGGATTGGTGGCGCGAATCTCCTCCACGGCCTTGACCATATGTTGCTTAAGCTGTTCCGAATCAATCACTGCACATGCCTCCTTGGCATAGAAAAGGGGCGCTGTGCATAGACAGCGCCCCTGTAAAGGCGGCATGCTCCCTACGCCAGCATTAACTGACAGGTTCAAAGGATTGGGCCCCATGCCCTCTCAGCCTTGTGGTTTGCACCGCCGGCACTCCCGCATCGAATCTGTTGTTCCCTATACTAACGCACCTGCCAAAAAGGGACAGGTTTATTTTGGCAGGTCGTTACAATAGGTAGGACCGATACGAATGGGGACCTCATGATCAAACTTGTGCTGACCGATATGGACGATACGCTGATTCCGGCCGGGCATGACGGCGCCAGCGACTACGCCATTGAGGGCATTCATGCCATGCAGGCGGCGGGTCTGCACTTTGGCCCGGTTTCGGGTCGCCAGCCGTCCGCGATGGGCTGGATGTTCAAAAATCGTTCCGAGTGTTTTTCGACTGGCGCGTTCTGTAACGGCCAGGTGATGTTTGTCGGCGGCGAGGTTGTTGCCTCCCGTGCGAGCGACAACGGTGCCCTCATGCGCCTTGCCGACTATCTTGAGCAAGAGACCGACGATACCTATCTGAAGGTCTATAGCCTGGGCGATGACTTTTGGGGCAACGATGCCTATTGCGTGACGAGTGATCCCGAGCGCGTTCGTCGCGCCATGGAGTCGGGCGGCAACGCATGGCTCAAAGGCGAAGAGGCCCCGTGCCGTCCTGTTGTCGATGACGCGCCGGTGTTCAAGGCGAATATCTGGAGCGCCCGCTCGCGCGAAGAGCTTGCCGAGCTGCGTGAGCGCGTTGCCGCCGAGGTACCGGAACTCTCGCTTGTGTTTCCCAACAACCGAGTGCGCCTGTTCGACATCCTTCCGGCTGGTTGGGACAAGGGCTGCGCTGCGCTGGAGCTGGCGCGCGCTTTGGACCTGACGCCCGACGAGGTGGCCGTATTCGGTGATTCCGATAACGACCTGCCCATGATCGATGCCGTTCCCAACTCCGTTGCAGTCGCCAATGCCAACGAGGCCGTCACGGCTGCCGCGCGCTGGCATATCGGCGCTGCGGCAGACGATGCGGTCGCCGGGGCTCTGCATCAGATTGCCGCCTGCCCCGCGACGGGGGAGATGCCGCCGTTTATGCGCCAGATGGATGCGACGGGTTTCGACGTCACGAACGTCTAGGGAGAAAGCCATGAAGCTTCAGCAGCTCAGGTATGTCGTCAAAGTTGCCGAATGCGGCAGCATCACCGAGGCCTCGCGCCGGCTCTTTGTGTCGCAGCCTTCGATTACCGCATCGATCCGCGATCTCGAAAACGAGATGGGTGTGCGCATCTTTGAGCGCACTAACAAGGGTGTCGTTGTATCCGAGGAAGGCGAGACCTTCTTGGGCTACGCGCGACAGGTGCTTGACCAGGCCGATCTGCTCGAAGGTAAGTACAAGGGCGCATCCGAGCAGGTGCCGCACTTTAGTGTGAGCTGTCAGCATTATTCCTTTGCCGTCAACGCGTTTGTCGATGTGATCCGTGAGTTCGATGCCGCGCGCTACGACTTTACCCTGCGCGAGGAGCAGACTCACGAGATTATCGAGGACGTCGCGCATATGAAAAGCGAACTCGGCATCCTGTACCTGTCCGAGCACAATCGCGAGGTCATCGAGCGCATGCTGGCGGCCAACGAGCTCGTGTTCGAAGGACTCTTCTGCGCCACACCGCACGTTTTTGTGTGTGCAGACCATCCGCTGGCGGGCCGCTCCAGCG
>CABQXG010000108.1 GCA_902468045.1 uncultured Collinsella sp. | reverse complement strand
TAAACGTGTGGTAGAGGGCGGCCATCAGAGCCAGGACGGCGATACCGACCGAGTTGAGCGCCATGGCGGCCATGGAGGCACCGACGCCGAGCAGAATGATGCCGATGTTCTCGACGGAGTGATAGGCCAGCAGGCGCTTGATGTCATGCTCCTGCAGGGCGAAAGCCACGCCGAGAACCGACGAGATCGCACCAAAGACCATGACCATAAGGCCCCACCAAACCTGAACGCCCGAGGCGGAGAGCAGGTCGAGACCAACCTTGAGGATGCCGAAGATACCGATCTTGATCATGCCGCCGGACATGAGGGCCGACACGTTGGACGGCGCCTCGGGATGTGCCTTGGGCAGCCAGCCGTGCAGCGGGATGATACCGGCCTTGGCGCCAAAGCCAAAGAAGGCGAGCACGAAGCACACGGATGCGACCGCGGGGCTAAACTGCGTAGCGCGGAAATCCGCAAAGGCAAACGAGCCACCGGCGAAGTTGGTCATGGTGAGGAAGCTCGCCATAATGAGCACAAAGCCCACGTGTGCGATCACAAAGTAGAGCCAACCGCCGTGGATGGAATTCTCGTTCTCCTCGATCACGACCAGGAAGTACGAGGTCAGCGACATGAGCTCAAAGGCGACCAGGAACCAAAACACGTTGTCGGCGGTGATGACGAGCATCATGGACGCCACGAAGGTGTTAAAGAAGAAGCCAGCGCGGCCCTTTTTGACCGGGTACTCATCAAAGTAGTTGAGACCGTAGATCGAACCGGCAAACGCGAGCACCGAGATGAGCGCCACGAACAGGCCGGACAACTGATTGAGCAGCAGCTGGAAATGGGCAAACGGGAAGAACACGATGGTGTCGACCGACGTGACATCGCCCAGCACGGCCTGGATACCGGCCACAAACGAAAGCACCGCGGCGACGGCGCCGATAAGGCAGCCGGCGGTTTTGGCGGCGTTATCGGCCTTGATCAGCAGAACCGAGGCGAGCGCACCGATGCACGAGACGGCAAGCGATGCGATAAACAGCGTCATGCTATCCATTGTTTACGCTCCCTTCTGCTTTCTCGGACAGGCCCTGGGCCACAGCGGTAACGTCGACGACCGGACCGTTTTCGATCGAACGCAGGCGCTTGGCCTCGTCGAGCTCGCGATCGGCCGCGCCGCCCATGACGGTCAGCGCCTTGGTGGGGCACGCCGCCACACAATGCGGGCCGTCCGGATCGAAGGCGCACAGGTCGCACTTGACGGCGCAGGTGTACTGGCCGGGAGCCCACGTAAGCAGGCTGCTCAGGGACTTAGGATACGAAGGCGTCGGGTCGCACATGCCTGCGACACCGGCGATAGACGTGCCATCGGGATGGATGGCTCCGAAGGGGCACGCGATGGCGCACAGCCTGCACCCGATGCACTCCTGCTCCTTGACGTGGATGCGATCGCCATCGTGCTCGATGGCATTCACCGGGCAAACCTCGGCGCAGGGGGCACCCTCGCAATGGTGGCAGGCAAGGGCGGCCGAAATACCGCCGGTCTTCACGAGCGCCAGGCGCGGCGTATCCTGAAGACCCTGCATCCGGTGGGCGTCGGCACAGGCGGACTGACATGTTCCGCAGCCGATGCACCTCTCCGGGTTGATGTCGATGAAGCGGTTCATCCCCACTTCCTTTCAAAATAACGGGCCGGGCTCCCGAACGTACGGGACGCCCGGCCCAAATAGCCAACGAGAACGGGACTACACGATTTGGTTCACGTGCGTCTCGTCGTCGAACTTGGCGGCGCCGGGCTCAACGTCCTGGGGAGCGGCGGCGTCCACCAGAGCCTGCTTGAGCTCGGTGTACTGACGCTCCACCTCGCCCTCAGCCCAGACCTGGTCAGCGATAGCGTCGACCTGGCAGGCGGAGAACTTGTCCTCGGGCGTATGCGAGACCGGGTCGACCTTATGCATGGTCAGCTCGTTGCACTTGCCGATCCACCACTGGTAGGTCATGTAGACCGTGCCCTTGTTGATGCGATCGCTCACGTCGGCGCGGCTGTATACCTGGCCGCGGCGGCTGTGAATCGAGACGATGTCGCCGTTCTTGATGCCGCGCGCCTGGGCGTCCGCGGGATTCATGCGGACAAAGCCGGGCTCGTCGGCAAGCAGCGCCAGCGTCTTGCAGTTGCCGGTCATCGAGCGGCAGCTGTAGTGGCCGACCTCGCGGACGGTGCACAGGATGAGCGGGTACTCATCGTCGGGAAGCTCGGAGGGCGCCTCCCAGTCGTGCGCCATCAGGTTGGCGCGGCCGTCCTTGGTGGTGAACTTGCCACCGGCGAACATGTCGGGCGTACCGTGGTCGTTCACATCGGTGCTCTTGACGGGCCACTGGGCGTAGCCGCCCTCGGGAGCCATCTTCTCGTAGGTCGCGCCCACAAAGTTGGGGCACAGGCTAATGCACTCGTTCCAGATCTGCTCGGTGTTGTCGTAGTGCATGGGGTAACCCATGCGCGTAGACAGATCCGCGAAGATCTCCCAGTCGTGACGGCACTCGCCCTTGGGCGGAACGGCCGCGTCAAAGTGCTGGAAGCTACGGTCGGATGCGGTAAAGACACCCTCGTGCTCGCCCCAAGAGGTGGCAGGTAGGATGACGTCGGCGAGCATGGTCGTCTGCGTCATAAAGATGTCCTGGCAAATGAACAGATCCAGCTCGGAGAGCGTCTTGCGCATTCCGGCCGAATCGGGCTCGGTCTGCACCGGGTCCTCGCCGTAGTTGTAGAAGCAGTGCACCTTGCCCTCGTCGACCAGGTGGCCCAGGTCGGTGAGCTTGTAGCCCTCCTCGAGCGGGAGCTTTTCCTCGGGCACGCCCCAAGCCTTGGCAAACTTGGCACGCACTGCCGGGTCGGTGACCTTCTGGTAGCCAGGGTACAGGTTGGGCAGCATGCCCATATCACAGGAGCCCTGGACGTTATTCTGGCCACGCACGGGCGCGAGACCGGAATTGGGTTTGCCGATCTGGCCGGCAACGCAGGCGATGGAGGCGATGGTGTGCACCGTCTTCAGGTTCTGCTTCTGCTGGCATACGCCCATGCCCCAGCCAATGATGGCAGAGGGCTTCGCCGTGGCGTACATCTCGGCAGCTTGGTGGATCAACGCGGGCTCGACACCCGTGATGTCCTGTACGGATTCGGGAGTGTAGTTCTTGATGGTCTCCCACCACTCGTCAAAGCCGTTCGTGTGCTCGGCGACGAATTCCTTGTCGTAGAGGCCATCGTTGACCAAGCAGTTGGCAAAGGCGTTGAGGAACGCGACGTTGCAACCATTCTTGATCGGAAGGTAGAGATCGGCGATACGCGCGGTTTCGATATGGCGCGGATCGGCGACGATGATCTTGCAACCCTTTTCTTTGGCTCGCACGATACGCCTTGCGACGATGGGGTGCGAATCGGCAGGGTTATAGCCGAAGAGGAAAATGCAGCCCGCATCCTCCATACCGGGGATGGAGCATGACATGCAACCTGAACCAACCGTGTCCATCAGACCGAGGACAGTAGGGCCGTGTCAAGTACGGGCGCAGTTGTCCAAGCTGTGGGTGCCGATGCACGCACGCGTAAACTTCTGCATAACGTAGTTCGCCTCATTGCCGCCGCCTCGCGAAGAGCCGGTGGTCATGACAGCGTTAGGACCATATTCGTCAATTATGGCCTGCATCTTAGATGCGGTGAAATCCAGTGCCTCGTCCCAGCTTACGCGCTCAAGATCCGCGCCCTTAGTGCGGCGGATCATCGGGTGCAGTACGCGAGGAGTCAAGATCTTGGTGTCGTTGATGAAGTCGTAGCCGCTCATGCCCTTAAGGCACAGCTCGCCCTGATTGGTGATGCCGTTGAGCGGTTCGGTACCCACGACCTGGCCGTTTTGGACCAAGAGGTTAAACTGGCAACCGGCGCCGCAATACGGGCAGATCACTTTATGCTTCTCCATGACACCCTCCTTCCTTTCTCTGCTACCGATTAATCGGTACTTATTTGACAATCGTTGGGCTTGTATGGCCGCCCGCCTACGCCTCGTTTTCGATGGTGGCGCGGGCACGCTCGGCGGTCAGTTCTGCCAAGCGCTCCTCGTCTACCAGGGTGAGACCCTTAGTCGGGCACGCCTCGGCACACGCCGGACCGCCGGGACGGTCCACGCACAGGTCGCACTTGAGCACGAAGCTCTTGGTCTGCGAACCCACGCGAACGTCGCCCATCAAGACCGGAACCTGCGTGGTCGCCACGCTCACGGCGCCAAAGGGGCATGCCATGACGCAGCTCTTGCAGCCGATGCAGTTGTCCTCGTTGACGCCGATGCGATGGTTCTTTGGATCAAAGAACAAGGCGCCCGTAGGACAGGCCTTCGCGCACGGGGCATCCTCGCAGTGATGGCAAGCCACCGGTGCGGAGATCTCGTACGTACGCGTCACGCGCAGGCGCGGCGCGGCGATGTTACCGGGGATGTCGTGCGCCTCGATACACGCCGCCATACAGGTTTGGCACCCAATGCAGCGTGAAGAATCGGCTACGACTCGTTTATTGCCCATGTTGTTCACTCCCTCCTGAATCCCTTGTCGGAGAGACCCTGTCGACATTGACCCAAGCCGCCCGTGGCCTGTCATCGACGTATCGAATGCATACGGCGAAACATGCACTCGGTAGAGTTTCTCCAACGATATACAGGTTAAATATACGCAGTTGCAGGGGGCAAACTTGAGCATAGGCCCTGCAATACGAGTGTATTGCAGGGGTTTGGGCTGGTTGGGATTATTCTCTGGAAGCTATAAAGGCGAATGTATTACACGCGTACGCCCAAGAAAGATTTCACGCTCATTTCTGAAGGATGTAGTACGTTTGTAATATCGTTTACACTCAATTACTCTAGTGCAATAAAGTAGTGGTTGTAAAATTGGCTATTATTAGCCGTTGCTGTATATGACTATTCATATTGCACGCTCATTAAGGGAGGCCAGTGATGTCATCGACTCAAAAACGAGCCATCCTGCAGGTGCGCATTCGCGAGGAAGACAAGCAACATGCCGAGCGTCTCTACGACGCCATGGACACATCGCTCGCCGAGGCCGTCCGTCTTTTTGTCGCGCAGAGCATTTTGATGCGCAAGCTTCCCTTTCAGCCGGTCGCCGTGCGCTCAAAGGACGGCACCGCCGCCTATGGATCGCTCAAAGCATATGGGGACCCCAATCGCCGCTCCGAGGAGCGTAACGCCTGGATTGAGTACCTTGCTACAGAAAGCGACGATTCGATTTTGGGTCCCGAGGAAGTAGATATCCATGAGTAGCACCATCATCGACGAGACCGTCATCCTACGCTACCTGCTTGACGACGACGAGGTCCTGTCACCGCGCGCCGCCAAGGTCATCGCCACGCGCACCGCTCGCGTCTACCCCGAGATCATCACGCGCGTCGCCGTTACGCTGCGTGACGTCTACAAGGTCCCGCGTGTGGAGATTGCGACGGCCATGACCAAGTTGCTCGATGACGTCATGGTCGACGAGCCCACCGTTGTCTCCCTTGCCGTCAAACTCTTTGGCAAGACCCACATGGACTTTACCGACTGCCTCCTCGCCGCCCGAACCGCCATCTACAACGATGATGTCGTGAGCTTTGGCAAGCCCATCATCCAAGGCAT
>CABQXG010000107.1 GCA_902468045.1 uncultured Collinsella sp. | reverse complement strand
AAGGTAAAGGCTTTTACCAGTTGGGTGAAGCACGGAACAGCCCCCGTTTTGGCTCTGACGACGCTAAAACGGGGGCTGTTTTTTGCTTTTTCGTCTCTGAGGGGCATCCGGAACGGTGGAATTTGCAGAATACTCGCGATTTTGCACATCGCTACAGGGGGTACCTTTGCTTTGGCGGTTTACTTGCCCTGCACCATGGTGAGCGAGATCTTCTTGCGGTCGCGATCGACCTTTTCGACCCACACCTTGACCGTGTCACCGACGCGCACGACGTCGCTGGGGTGCTTGACAAAGCGGTTGGCCAGCTTAGAGATATGTACGAGGCCGTCCTGGTGCACTCCCACGTCGACGAAGGCGCCAAAGTCGACGACGTTGCGCACCGTGCCCTTGAGCTCCATGCCGGGTTCCAGGTCGTCGATGGAAAGTGCCGAGCGGCTAAAGACCACCTCGGGCGCGTCGTCGCGCGGGTCGCGGCCGGGCTTCTTGAGCTCGTTGACGATGTCGATGAGCGTGAGGGTGCCGCAGTCCAGGTCGCTTGCCAGCGTCGAGATGCTGCCCAGACGGCGCTCGATGTCGGGTACGCCGCCGCGGCTAAGCTCGCTTGCCGCCACGCCTGCGCGCTCAAGGACGGCCGTGGCTACCTCGTAGCTCTCGGGGTGGACGCTCGTCGCGTCGAGCGGGTTCTTACCGCCGCTGATGCGCAGGAAGCCCGCGGCGTTGAGATATGCCTTGGGCCCCAGCTTGGGGACCTTCTTAAGCTGGCGGCGATCGGTAAAGGCGCCGTTTTCCTCGCGGTAGGCCACGATGTTCTTGGCCACGCTCGGCGTGATGCCCGATACGTATCCCAGCAGGCTCGCGCTCGCGGTGTTGACGTCGACGCCCACACGGTTGACGACGTCTTCCACCACGTGGCCCAGGGTGCACGAAAGCTCGGCCTGGTCAAGGTCGTGCTGGTACTGACCCACGCCGATGGACTGAGGCGGAATCTTAACGAGCTCTGCCAACGGATCCTGCAGGCGGCGGCCCAGGCTCATGGCGCCACGCACGGTGACGTCCAGGTCGGGGTATTCCTGACTGGCGAGCTCGGAGGCGGAGTACACCGACGCGCCGGCCTCATTGACGATGGTGTAGCGAAGGCTGGGCGCCTGCTCGGCAATGAACTCCGAGACGACTTCCTCGGTCTCGCGGCTGGCGGTGCCATTGCCGATGACGATGGTGTTGACGCCGTCCTTCTTGACGAGGCGGGCGAGCTCGCGCTTGGTGCCGGCGACGTCGTGGCGCGGCTTGGTGGGATAGACCACGCCGTGGTCGAGCAGCTTGCCGGTCTCGTCCATGACGGCGACCTTGCAGCCGGTGCGGTAGCCCGGATCGAGCGCGAGCACGCGGGCGCCGCGCACGGGGCGTGCCGAGAGCAGGCCCTCGAGATTCTTGGCAAAGACGTTGATGGCCTCGGTCTGGGCGCGGACGGTGAGCTTGGCGCGGGCCTCGCGCTCCAGTGAGGGGGCCATGAGGCGTTTGTAGCCGTCAGCGATGACGGCGTCAAAGACGGGAGCGAAGACGCCTTGGCGACGGGGCCAACGGCTACCGAGGCGCGCCGTGGCGGCGGCGCCGTCGACGTTCACGCGCACGCGGAGCTTGCCCTCGCGCTCACCGCGGTCGATAGCCAGCACGCGGTGGTTGGGTATACGGCGCAGCGGCTCGTCAAAGTTGTAGTAGGGCTCGTAGGGGGTCTTCTCCGCAGGGTCGGTGGCTTCGACGACGATATCGGCAGTGTTTTGCGTAAAGGCGCGCAGGTCGGCGACGTTCTCCGGGTCTTCGGCTACCGTCTCGGCCACGATGTCGGCGGCGCCGGCGAGCGCCTTTTCGGGCGTGTCGAAGCCGGCCTCCTCGTTGACGTATGCCGCGGCGGCGTCGAGTGCGCTGCCCTTGGCGGATGCCTGCATGATGATCATGTTGGCGAGCGGCTCCAGGCCTGCCTCGCGGGCCTTCTGCGCGCGGGTCATGCGCTTTTTGCGGTAGGGCTTGTAGAGGTCCTCGACACGCTGGAGCTGCGTGGCCTCGCGAATCTGCTGCTCGAGTTCGGGCGTGAGTTTGCCCTGGGCGTCGATAAGCAGAATGACGTCCTCTTTACGCTGCTCAAGATTGCGCAGGTAAGACAGTCGCTCGTCGAGGGCGCGCAGGGCGACGTCGTCCATGCCGCCCGTGGCTTCCTTGCGGTAGCGCGAGATAAAGGGAATGGTGTTGCCCTCGTCGATGAGCTTGACGGCCGCCTCGACGTTGGCGGCCTTAAGGTTGAGCTCGCGGGCGAGCTGGGCGATAAGATCCATGGGACTCCTTGCGTTTAAGGTGCGTTTGCAGCACAGGGCTACCAAGGATACCACCCGCCACTCCACCCAAGTAGTCATTTTGGGACGGGGCTCTTTTAGCCACTTTTGCCGCCCCGTCCCAGAAAAATCGCCGGCAAGGTACCAAAAAGCCCCGCGGGCAGGAGTGCTGCTCGCGGGGCAAAGAAGAGGGGCTTGTTGGTGGCGGACCGAAGGGTTCGGCATGGGGGTTTCTGCCGCGGTCGCTCTTAAGGCATTACAGCTCGACGAGCTGGCCGGTCTCGGCGGCCTCCTTGATAGCGTTAAGCAGCGTGAGCGTCTTGACATTATCGGCGGGGGTCACGACGGGCTCGACCTCGCGGCGGACAACCTTCACAAAGTGCTTGAGCTGCATCTTGTGCGGCAGTGCCGGGTCGACGGCCGGAATCTCCATCTGCAGCGGCTTGTGCCAGTTGGAGGCGCCGTCGTAGGAGAACTGGTGCAGGCGGGGCAGCGACAGGGCGCCCTTAGTGCCGCCGATAAAGTAGGCGTCGGCGTCGAAGGGGCGGTACTGCGGATCCTCGCGAGCGGTTGCCTCCCAGTTCCAGGGGCTGGCGGTGGCGTCGGAGATGGTCATGCTTGCGAGCGCGCCATCGGAAAAACGGACGTTGACCACGGCGGAGTCCTCGGTCTCAAAACCGCGGGCGGCGCTGGACTGCATACCCTGGACGGCAACGGGCTCGCCCAGCAGGTAGCGGAGCAGGTCGACGTCGTGCACCAGGTTGACCAGGATCGGGCCGGCACCCTTCTTGCGGCGCCACTCGACATCGAAATACTCGTCATTCTTATAGATCATGTAGTGGAAGCTCGACACGGTGAGCTTGCCCAGCTCGCCGGAATCGATGATTTCCTTGGCCTTGTTGACGAAGGGGTTGTGGCGACGGTGCTGACCCACGAGCGCGGGCACGCCGGCGGTCTCGGCCTCGGCGGCGAAGGCCTGGGCATCCTCGAGATCGTTGGAGATCGGCTTTTCGACCAGCGGCACGATGTTGCGCTTCACAGCCTCGCGGGCAACGCCCAGGTGCAGGTCGTTGGGCGTGGCGATGATGACGGCCTCGGGCTTGACCTCGTCCATCATCTGAGCGGGATCGGTGTAAAACGGCACGCCGGCGGCCTCGGCCGTGGCGCGGGCGCCCTCAAAGGCGTCGGCGATGGCGACGAGCTCGGCCTCGGGCTCCTCGGTGACAAAGCGGATGTGGTTGCGGCCCATGGCGCCGGCGCCGATAACGGCAATGCGGACGGGGTTGAGCTCAGACATTTCGACTCCTTAATACTGGTGACCGGTGGAATGCGACAAAGGGGCTGTCCCTTTGTCGCATCGGTAAAACTAGGCGGACTTCTTCTTGCTGTCGGAGACCATCATGTAGACGGTGAGCACGACGGCGATGGCGGCGATCACAATGGCGCCGTAGAAGGACTGCTGGTAGGCGGCGCTGCCGGCCTCGGCGTGATACAGCACAGCGGTGATGGGCTGGCTGATCCAGGTGGAAGCGGCGTAGCCCAAAAACATGATGCCGTAGTTGACGCCGATGTTGCTGGTGCCAAAGGCGCCACCGGTGAGCGGCGGGTAGATGACGAGCAGAGCGCCAAAGCTAAAGCCGAGCAGGGCGAGCGCCACGAAGAACATGCTCTGCGTAAAGCTCATCGACATGATAACGAGGGCGACGATGGTGACGACAAGGCTGATGAGCAGCGACTTATAGGCGCCGAGCTTGTCGATGATCTGGCCAAAGGACAGGCGGCCGACCAGGTTGGCGCAGGTGTTGACGGAGACCACCACACCGCCGAGGGCGACGGCCGCGGCGCTCGTGGGGTCGGCGAAGAGCTGGACGGCGGCGATGGAGGCAACCTTGCCCACGAGCAGGGTGCCCGCGGTGGCGGCAAAGGCGAAGGTGACGATGAGGACCCAGAAGCGCGGGGTCTTGACCATCTCGCCCGGGGTGAGGTCGCCGAAGGTGCCGGCGTGCGCACCGCCCTTGGGGGCCTCGAAGCCCTCGGGCAGCCAACCGGCCTCGGGAGCCTTCAGGAACAGGGCGGAGGCGGCGATCATCACAAAGAAGATGACGCCGAGCGCCTTAAGGGCGCCAAAGATGCCCAGGCTCGGGATGAGCAGCGAGGCGAGCACCGGGGACAGTACAGCGGGACCGGCGGTCGAAGCGGCCAGGGTGATGCCGGAGGCGAGACCCTTCTTGTCGATGAACCACTTTTGGCCGGTGGTGAGCGCCGGGTTGTAGCCCAGGCCGTTGCCGATGGCGGCGACGAGCGAGAACCACAGGTAGAACTGCCACGGCTCGGTGACGGTACCGGACATGAACCAGCCCAGGCCGTAGCACACGGCGGCGGCGATCACGACGTTGCGCGGGCCGATCTTATCGGAGATGCGGCCGGCGAAGATGCCCGTCACGGCCATGATGGTCTGAAAGACCGGGAAGGCCCAGGTAAGAGCGCTGGACCACTCGGGGTAGACGGCGAGCAGGTTCTTGCTCACGACGGAATACAGCGCGATGGAGCTGATGAAGAACATGGTGACGCACGCGGCGGAAAGCACGACGGCGCGACCCTTGTTGGAGTTGGTGGAAGCCATTGGACTCTTTCTAATCGATACGGGGGAGGAGCAGGCGTATTCGCGGGCCTCCCTGTTAGGTTGGTTTACTGGTCAGTCGGCTTGGCGACGCCGGACTCATCGGACCAGAGCTCGACACCCTTGTTCTTAAGGTAGTTGTCGGCATAGGCGCGACGGCCGCCGGGCTTGGCGGTGAGGTCGCCCATCATGTTGGAGAAGCCGCCGTCGACCTTGATGGCGTCGCCGGTGGTAAAGTCCGAGCGCTTGGACGCCAGGAACATGACGGCGTTGGCGATATCGCTGACCTCGCCGATGCGGCGCGTGGCGATCAGGCGGCTGCGGCTCTTTTCGACCTCGGGGTCGGCGTAGAAGTTGGCCGACATCGGGGTCTTAACGAAGCAAGGCTCGACGCAGTTGGAGCGGACGCCGTAGGGGCCCCATTCGGCAGCCAGCATCTTGGACATCATGTTGACGCCCGCCTTGGTGGAGCTGTACACGCCCGAGAACGTCTCGGGGGAGTGGCTGGCAACGGTCGAGATGTGCACTAGGCGGCCCTGGCCGGCCTTGATCATCTCGCGACCAAAGCGCTGCGAGGTGATGAAGTAGCCGGTGAGATTGACGTTGAGCACCTGCTCCCAGTCGCTCAGCGGCAGGTCTTCCATGGCGGCGAAGCGCAGGATGCCGGCGGTGTTGACGAGAACGTCGACGCGGCCGAAGTCGGCGATGGTGGCATCGACGGCGGCCTGAACCTCGG
>CABQXG010000106.1 GCA_902468045.1 uncultured Collinsella sp. | reverse complement strand
GGTGCGGGAGGCGCTCGACGTACGTGGGCTTAAGGCGATGGCTATCTGGGTGCGCATGGTGTTGGCGGCACGGCGGCTCCTTTCCGGCTTGCCGGTAACCGACGACGCGGCGTTCAACGAGCTCGATCGTTTTGCCGTGCGCATGCGCGACAACCAGATTCAGCTGTTTGGCCTGTTGCTAGAAGGCTGGCAGTCGCTGGCAGAGGGACGGCCGGTTAATGCAAAGTTCCGTGCGGTCCAAGTGCTCAAACTTGCCGAGGAGTCGATTGCGTACATGCGCGATAACGCATTGCTGCTGGAGCGCGCGGCATATCTACGTAACACCTCGATGGTTTCGGTGCGCGAGGAAGCGGAGTTGCTCGATATAAGCCAGACGCAGGTTGGTGGAGCGGAGGCCTGGATGGTGGCGCTGCATTTGGCCTGTGCGGGCCGAGACAGCGATCTTGCAGCCTGGATGTCCATGAATCGTGCGGGGATTCTAGAGCCATCGTATCGGCTCTTTGCGCGCCTTGCCATGCATTGTCTGGGCGAGCCGGCGGGCAGGATACGCAAGAAGCTTCCCGTGCGCGAGCTGTCGCGGTACTCGCTGCGCGACGATTTGGAAGGGGAGGGCGAGCGCCTGTTCCAGGCCGGCAAGGTTGAAGCCGTTGATACCATCGGCCATATCGAGATCCGCATGTTTGGGGCGTTTCGCGCCGAGCGCGACGGGTTTCCCATCACGGATAAGATGTGGCGCCGCAAGAAAGCGGCGACGCTTGCCGAGCGGCTTGCGCTGGGCATGGATGCACTGGTCGACCGCGAGACGCTGGCTATGGAGCTATGGCCCCATGCCGAGTTCAATAGCGCTCGTAACAATCTGTACTCGACGATATCGCGCCTGCGTTCGGCCTTGGGGCCGACACCGGACGGCAAGTCGTGCGTGCTGATCCAAAACGAGTGCATTGGGCTTAACGGCGATTACGTCAAGACCGACGTGCGATTGTTTGATCAGATAAGCCGCGAAGTTTTGGGAAATCGCACGGGTGCGCGCGGACCCCATCTGATCGAACTGTGCCTTAAGATCGAGCAGCTCTACGCCGGCCCGTTGTATGTTCCCAATGGCTGTAATCCCACCTACTTTTTGCGTATGCGGCGCATTATGGAATCGAAGTATATCGACTGCATGATTCGGGGCGCGAATGCCGCCCTAGAAGAAAACGACCTGCAGTCGGCGGTATGGCTGGTGGAGTCGGGGCTGCGGCAAGAGACGGCGCGCGAGGACATGGTGCGTTGCGCTATGCGCGTCTACGGTGCGGCGGGGCGACGACGCGATATCGTCGAGCTGTACAGTGGGCATATGCATCACCTGAGGGAGCAGGTCAATGGCGTGCCCGAGCCCGAGACGCGGCGTCTGTACGAGCGCTTGGTGGAGGGCAGGCTTAACCGCGTGCTCGTCGAGCGATAAAAAATGAGCGTCCGAATTGCTCGGACGCTCGCAAGCTTGATGTATGTTGGCTCGCCGGATCGTTGACTCTTAGACGAGCTTAATCTTCTCGATGTCCTTGCGCGAGGACTCGCGATACAGCGAGAACTTGCGGCCGATAACCTGGACGACCTCGGCATGGCAGCGCTCGGCGAGCTCTTCGGCGGCCTCGCGGGCGGAAAGGCTGGAACCATCGAGTACGGAGCACTTAACGAGCTCGTGCTTCTCCAGGTAGGCGACCGTCTGTTCGACGGTGCCCTCGTTGATGTCGGACTTGCCGATGATGATGGCGGGGTTGAGGTGATGGGCCATGCTGCGAAGCTGCTTGACCTGGGCTCCTGTCAGTGCCATGGGTTCTCGCTTTCTATGTTATGGGGCGCCCCACGATGGGGCCTTAATCTACGTGAGCTGTCCCACGATAGCGCAGGAACGGCGCGGTGTGGGGCGTGTTTGCCCAGTTCAAAAAGAATGCGGATGCCGAGCGGGAGAACAGCGCGGGTTACAGGCGGACGTGTACGGCGGCCGAAAGCGGTCTATGGACGGTCCGAAGAGACCGGCTCCCATGCAATAAACGCCCATCGGACTTTGCGGATGTGGTCGAGCATGTAGCGTCCCTGCGGAACGCCCTTGGATCCCGGCTCGCCGGCATGGGGGTTCTCGATCATGTGCTGGGCGATATAGTCGTGCAGGCGGTCAATCTTATCCTCGTTGCCATGCTCGAGCATGCGAGAAAAGTCTGCCACGCCCGCCTCGAGACTATCGAAGGTGTCGCGGCGGGGCGATTCAAAATACGTGACCTGCGGCAGTGCACCCATCTGAATAAGGATGTTAAAGGCGTACACAAAACCATTGCTACAGGTAACCGAGGCGCCGATGGCGTTCATCAGCTGCAGGTCATAACGCGGACTCGAGTTGGCGACCATCGTGACAGCACAACGCCGACGAGCCGTACGATCAAGCTTGGCAAGCGCACCTTTTAGATTGGTCGTCGTAACCGACCGACTGGCAAAGGCAACATCCACCGCTTTCACAACCGGTCCAACCAAATCCCAATCATCATCCCAAGCAAGCTCAAGCGGCGTAATGCGATCCTCGAGCCCATAGTACTCAATACCAGCATCAAGCGTGCCCAACATAGCAGGAGAGAAGTCGGCAGCAATCACGGAATGCCCAGCCTGAGCAAGCGGGATAGCAATCGACCCAGCCCCACATCCCATATCAAGCACCGACTCACCAGGCTTAAGCGCCAGCAGTTTTATAAAATCCCGAGCATACGGGGCAGTTTCCAGCGGACGAAAATGTCGAGCCCGCTTATCCCATTCAAAAGGATCATCAGCCCGATGCCGAGCGGCCTGCAGACGCATCCATTCGCCATTCCAATCAGCAGAAAGAAGCTCAGAGCGAGCATCCCCATCAACCACGGGCCAACCTCCTAGCAACAAAAAAGCGACTCTCCCAAAAAGAAGAGCCGCAACCAGCATATATCAGAAAAAGAACCGTTCCAATGCCAAACCGCCGCACCAGCCAAGTGGTGCAGGAGCGAAGCAACTGCAACCGGGATAGAACCCAACTGAGGTCCCGTTGTGCGGGAGCCCCGGGGAGGGCAAATATATAAGGTCGCCTGCTCGGACAGTCCTGACTCGCACGGAGAGCACATTAAGTGCTCTCCGGCTCGTGCGGAACTCGCGATCGACCTTATGCCCCGCCCTCGGGACTAAGGATACATGGTTGGAGTTGCTATACTGCAAAATTTATCGGCCTGTGACCTATTCCATGTCCCAGGTCGGCTCATCTTCGCTACCGGTTAAATAAAAAAGAAGTACCGGTTGGAACCGGTACTTCTTTTGAAAGTGCATATGTTGTTGTGACCTTAGCGGTTCTTAATTACAGGCCGCAGGCTGCTTTGAGTTCTTCGACTCGGTCGGTTTTTTCCCAGGTGAAGTCGGCGTCTTCTCGGCCGAAGTGACCGTAGGCTGCAGTCTTTTCGTAGATGGGGCGGCGTAGGTCCAGGTCGCGGATGATTGCGCCCGGGCGCAGGTCGAAGGTCTTCTCTACGGCCTCGACGATCTTGTCCTCGGCAACATGTGCGGTACCGAAAGTGTCGACCATGATTGAGAGGGGCTTGGAAACGCCGATGGCGTAGGCAAGCTCGACTTCGCAGCGGTCGGCTAGGCCGGCGGCGACCACGTTCTTGGCGACCCAGCGCGCGGCATACGCGGCGGATCGGTCGACCTTGGTGCAGTCCTTGCCGCTAAAGGCGCCGCCGCCGTGACGGCCGTAGCCGCCGTAGGTGTCGACGATGATCTTGCGGCCGGTCAGACCCGTGTCGCCCATGGGGCCGCCCACGACAAAGCGACCGGTGGGGTTCACGTAGATGTCCGCGTTATCCCACGGCATGTTCTCAGCGGCCATGACCGGGGTGATGACGTGCTCGATGAGGTCGGCCTTGATCTTGCGCATGTCCTCGATTTCGGCGGCGTGCTGCGTGGAGATGACGATGGTCGTGACCTCGACGGGCTTGCCTTCCTCGTAGCGCACGGTGACCTGGGTCTTGCCGTCGGGACGCAGATAGGCGAGGGTACCGTCGTGGCGCACGGCGGCCAGGCGCTCGGCTAGGCGGCTCGCCAGGTAGTGCGGCATGGGCATGAGGGTCTTGGTCTCGTTGGAGGCATAACCGAACATCATGCCCTGGTCGCCGGCACCGATCAGGTCGATCGGGTCGGTGGTAGCGCCGGCCTGGGTCTCGAAGGACTCGTCAACGCCCTGGGCGATATCGGGCGACTGCTCGTGGATGAGGCTCATAACGCCGCAGGTATCGCAGTCAAAACCGAATTTGGCGCGGTTGTAGCCAATGCGGCGGATAACGCCGCGGGCGATTTCCTGTACGTCGACATAGGCCTGGGTGCGAATTTCGCCGGCGACGATGACGGTGCCGGTGGTCACGAGGGTCTCGCAAGCGCAACGGACGTTCTCCACGTTCGCAGGCACGCCGTTGGGGGCGATGTAGCCCTGCTCCTGTAGCTCTATTTCTTTGGCGAGGATTGCGTCGAGGACGGCGTCGCTGATCTGGTCAGCGATCTTATCGGGATGACCTTCGGTCACCGACTCCGACGTAAAAACAAAGGACCCGTGTTGGGGCGGGATGGAACGAAGTTCTTCTGACATGATTGTCCTTTCAAAAACGTGTCCCGGCGACCGTTACCATTCCGCCAGGCTCTCTATGCAAGGGCACATCATAGCGCGTAAATCAAACATTCACACCCTTTCCGCACCTACTCATTGGGGACAGACATAAATGACCAGCCTTAAACTAAGAACGTCTCCAACGACTGGCCATTTAAGTCTGTCCCCAATGAGTAGGTCGGTGCCCTTTGTGCGGAGGTTGCTCTGATGCTTTATACTGATGCGGTTAGACATCCATCCTGCAATCGAGGAGATTTCCATGGCATCAGACGTTCGCGTCCGCTTTGCACCCTCACCGACGGGCAAGCTGCACATCGGCGGCGCCCGCACCGCTATCTATAACTGGGCTTTCGCCCGCGCAAACGGCGGCACGTTCATCCTGCGCATCGACGACACCGATCCCACCCGCTCCACCGACGAGAACACGCAGATCATCCTGCGCGCCATGCGTTGGCTAGGCCTGAACTGGGACGAGGGTCCCGAGGTGGGCGGCGATTTTGGCCCCTACGCCCAGACAGAGCGCCTGGACCTGTACAAGCAGGCCGCCCAGAAGCTTTGGGACGAGGGCAAGGCCTATCCCTGCTTCTGCACCAAGGAGCAGCTCGACGCCGACCGCAAGGCCGCGCAGGAGCGCAAGGACCCCTTCCAGGGCTATCAGCGCCGTTGCCGCGATCTTGATCCCGAGGAGGCCCGCCGTCGCATCGAGGCCGGCGAGTCCTACGTCCTGCGCATCAAGGTGCCCGAGGACCGCGGCGACGTCGTCATCCACGACGCCGTCCACGGCGAGGTGACCTTCGACGCCAAGGAGCTCGACGACTTTGTCATCTTCCGCTCCGATGGCACGCCCACGTACAACTTCGCGACCGTCGTCGACGACGCCATGATGAAGATCACCCATGTCATCCGTGGCGACGACCATCTGTCCAACACCCCGCGTCAGGTCATGGTCTACGAGGCCCTCGGCGCTCCCGTGCCCACGTTCGCCCACATCTCCATGATCTTGGGTGCCGACGGCAAAAAACTCTCCAAGCGCCACGGCGCCACCTCGGTGGAGGA
>CABQXG010000105.1 GCA_902468045.1 uncultured Collinsella sp. | reverse complement strand
AAGATGTTGGTTGAAGCAGGTATTCCTCATGAAGTGCTTAATGCCAAGAACCACGAAAAAGAAGCGCATATTATCATGAATGCGGGTCAACGTGGTGCCGTTACGATTGCGACCAACATGGCCGGTCGTGGTACCGACATCCTGCTGGGCGGCAACCCCGACGAGCTGGTGCGCGAGCGCCTTGAGTACGAGGGCCTGACCATGGAGGACGTGACGCCCGAGCAGCTCGAGCAGTTTAACGCCGAGGCCAAGGAGACCTGCAAGGCCGAGCGCGAGCGCGTGCTTGCCGCCGGCGGCCTGACCGTTATCGGCACCGAGCGCCATGAGTCCCGTCGTATCGACAACCAGCTGCGCGGCCGCTCCGGTCGTCAGGGCGATCCGGGCGAGACCCAGTTCTACCTGTCGCTCGAGGACGACCTCATGCGCCTGTTCGGCGGCGACAAGATGGACCGCGTCTCCAAGATGATGGTCACGGCCGACATGGGCGACGACATGCCCATCCAGCACAAGATCATCTCCAAGGCCGTCGAGAGCGCCCAGCACAAGGTCGAGAGCATCAACTTCTCCATGCGTAAGAGCGTCCTTGAGTACGACGACGTGATGAACAAGCAGCGCCAGGTCATCTACGCCGAGCGCAATAAGATTCTGGACGGCAAGGACCTGACCGACCACATCACCGAGGTCATGCACGACACCGTGTACCGCTGCGTGCAGGAGTTCTGCACCAAGGACAGTCACGATGGCGAGCGCGACCTGGAGGGCCTGCGCAAGTGGGTTGTGGAGCTCACCGGCCACATCGATACGCCGAAGTTCCCCGACGAGGATTATGAGGCCCTGGCTGCCGATGTCCTGGCTTACGTAGAGAAGTGCTACAACATGAAGGCCGAGCGCTTGGGCGAGGACCTGATGCGCGAGCTCAACACCCAGGTCATGCTGCGCGTCATCGATACCCGCTGGATGAACTACCTGCAGGAGATGGACTACCTCAAGACCGGCATCGGCCTGCGCGGCTTTGGCCAGCGCGACCCGCTGGTTGAGTACAAGACCGAGGCCTACGGCGCGTTCCAGATACTCGTCGATACCATGTACGAGGATTATCTGCGTACGGTTCTGCGCATCGAGATCAAGGCTGCCCCGCGTGCCGTGGAGCACAAGGAGGAGCCCGCGCTCGAGGGTGCGCACTTCTCCGGTCCTGCCGAGGTCGATGGTGACAACGGCGGCTCGGTGCTGCGCAAGCAGGCGCAGGTGCAGGCCCGCACGGCTGTCCAGGGTGGTCCGGCTGCCGTCAACAACGGTGGCAAGGTGACCACCTATCGCAAGTCCGAGAGCGACGATCCGTACGTCAACGTGGGCCGCAACGACCCGTGCCCCTGCGGTAGCGGCAAGAAGTTTAAGTACTGCCACGGCAGGAATCGTTAATGGCTGAGGCTTTAGAGGTAACGCCCGCCGAGCTGGACGCGTTTGCGGACCGGCTCGGTGAGGTCGAGTCGTATCTCCACCTGGACGAGAAGCGTACCCGCGTGTTCGAGCTCGAGGCCAAAAGTGTTGCCCCTGGCTTTTGGGATGACGCCGACGCCGCCCGTGCCACCATGGAGGAGATCGCGCGCACCAAGGAAGATATCGCTGCCGTGGACACCGCGCGCGGCGAGCTTTCCGATGCCCGCGCCGCGCTGGAGCTTGCCGAGGAGATGGGGGATGACCCCGACGCCGCCGCCCTTCGCGAGGAGGCTGCAGCCACGGCTGAGCGCCTGGCCCGTGCCATCGATGAGCTTGAGCTTTCGAGCTGGTTTACCGGTGAGTTCGATCACGGCGATGCCATTGTGACCATCAAGCCCGGACAGGGTGGTCTGGAGGCCCAGGACTGGACCTTCATGCTCTTTAAGATGTACATGAAGTACTGCCAGCGTCGCGGCTGGAAGGTCACCATCAACGACTGTCCCGCGGCCGAGGTCATCGGCATTGACCGTGCGACCTTTACCGTTGAGGGCAAGGACGCATTTGGCATGCTGCGCGCCGAGGCCGGCGTCCACCGCTTGGTTCGCATTAGCCCCACCGACGACAAGAAGCGCCGCCAGACCACGTTTGCCGGCGTCGAGGTCATCCCCGTGCTACCCGATGATATCGACATCGAGATCAGTCCCGATGACATCCGCGTGGACGTGTACCACGCGAGCGGCCCGGGCGGTCAGGGCGTCAACACCACCGACTCCGCCGTGCGCGTGACGCATTTTCCCAGCGGCATTGTGGTCACCTGCCAAAACGAGCGCAGCCAGATTCAGAACAAGGCCGCGTGCATGCAGATCCTCAAGGCTCGCCTGTACGAGATTGAGCTCGAGAAGCGCGCCGAGGCGCTCGATGAGATCCGCGGACCCAAGACCACGATTGGTTTTGGCAACCAGATTCGCAGCTACGTGCTCTACCCGTACCAGATGGTCAAGGACTTACGCACGGGCGTGGAGACCAGCAATGTCGAGGCCGTCCTTGACGATGGCGACCTGGACCCGTTTGTTATTGGCTACCATCGCTGGGCTACCGGCAACGCCGATGCAGAAGGCTCGGAGGTCTAAAACATCGGGTGGCTTCAAGCCGATGCCAAGCCCAACGGTTGGACGGGTTTGTATCCAGAATAAACCCTGCGCAGGGGTGGTTTTTGTCCGGCGAATCGGTAGAATCGAATACAAGAAGAAGTTCAAAGCGCATCCGTTTGGGTGCGCTTTTTTGAGGGAGGCAGCATGGCATATCGTCTGGACATCAAGCGCATTCTTTCGATGAACTTCTTTCACGACCTGCCCCAGATCATGTTGGGGTGTGCCTTGGCCGCCATCGCGACCGACTTGTTTTTGATTCCCAACGGTCTTGCCGCCGGTGGCGTTACGGGTCTTGCCACCATTATCCAGGCGGTCGGCGCGGCGCGCGGCCTATCGCTTCCCGTTGGTATTCAGACGATCGTGATGAACGCCTTGCTGTTGTTGGTCGTTATGCGCGAGGGCGGCATGTTCTACGTGGTGCAGACCGCGACGGGCTTTGTGCTGCTGGGCTTCTTTACCGATCTGTTCGCCCCGTTTGTAGCACCTCTGGCGGATGCGGACCTGATGCTCCCTGCCATGTGGGGCGGCATTATTACGGGCATCGGTTACGGCATGGTGTTGCGCGCCGGCGCCAACACCGGCGGCTCGGACACGATTGGCCAAATCATCTCGCTTAACACCTCGCTGCCGGTGGGCTCGACCGTCATGGCGATCGATGTTGCCGTATGCGCGCTATCGGCTCCGGTCTTTTCAATCGAAAACGCACTGTATGCAGGCCTTTCGATGGTCATTAGCGGCTACGTGATCGATGCCGTGGTCGATGGTGGCAACAAACGCCGTATGGTACTCATCATCTCGGACAAGTTCCCTGATATCGCTGCCGATATCATGTATGGCCTGGGTCGTGGTTGTACCAAGTTTAAGGCGACTGGCATGTATTCGGGTGCCGAGAAGCCAGTGATTATGGTCATCGTGAGCCGTCGAGAGCTCAATACCCTCAAGACGATCGTGCGCGAGCGCGATCCTCATGCCATCGTGACGGTTGCCGACGTTACGGAAGCCTTCGGCGAGGGATTCAAGGACATTAGCGCGTAGGGTCGATCGCGTTCCATCCAAAAGACGTTCACATTGATAAACCGTTTCATCAGCGGTTCTGCCTGCTAAATTGTTCAAATAATGATAAAAACTCTGGTAAAGCCATCAGTTTCCAGCATAATGAATGACGTACGTGCATTGCGGCTGTGTTGGGATTACCTTCGGTGCCGTGCGCATTTTGTCTAATGAGGATGAAAGGAAGGCACAATGAGCGACGAAGAGCTCAAAAAGGTTGCCAACGAGGTAAGGAAGGGCATCGTCACCGGCGTGCACGCTGCCAAGTCCGGCCATCCGGGCGGTTCGCTCGGCGCTGCCGACATCATGACCTATCTGTACTTTGAGGAAATGAACGTCGACCCGGCCGATCCCCGCAAGGCCGATCGCGACCGTTTTGTGCTCTCCAAGGGCCATTGCGCTCCGGGCCTGTACGCCGTGCTCGCCGAGCGTGGGTTCTTCCCCAAGGAGGATCTCGAGACGCTGCGCCATATCGGCAGCCACCTGCAAGGTCATCCCAACATGAACGACACCCCGGGCGTCGATATGTCCACCGGCTCGCTCGGCCAGGGCATCTCCGCCGCCGTGGGCATGGCGGTTGCCGCCAAGCACTGGGGCGATACTTACCGCACGTACGCCCTGCTGGGTGATGGCGAGAGCGAGGAGGGCCAGGTCTGGGAGGCAGCCATGTTTGCCGGCAACCAGCAGCTCGATAACCTCTGCGTGATCGTCGACCACAACGGCCTGCAGATCGACGGCCCCGTCGAGGAGGTCAACGACCCCATGCCGCTCGCCGACAAGTTCCGCGCCTTTAAGTTCCACGTGGTGGAGCTTGCCGACGGCAACGATTTCGATCAGATCCGCGCCGCCTTTGCCGAGGCCCGCGCCACCAAGGGTCAGCCGACCGCCATCATCGCCGAGACCATGAAGGGCAAGGGCGTTTCCTTTATGGAGAACCAGGTTGGTTGGCACGGCAAGGCCCCCAACGATGAACAGTTTGAGCAGGCCATGGCAGAGCTCACGGCCGCCGGAGAGGAGCTCTAGGATGGCAGACGTCAAAAAAATCGCCACGCGCGTAAGCTACGGCGAGGCCCTCGTCGAGCTCGCCAACGAGCACGATGACTTTGTGGTCCTCGACGCCGACCTGGCCGCCGCCACGCAGACCGGCAAGTTCAAGGCCGCCTGCCCCGACCGCTTCTTCGACGTGGGTATCGCCGAGAGCAACCTGATGGGCGTCGCCGCCGGTATCGCGACCACCGGCCGCGTTGCCTTCGCGAGCACCTTTGCCATGTTCGCAGCCGGCCGCGCTTTTGAGCAGGTCCGTAACTCCATCGGCTACCCGCACCTCAACGTTAAGATTGGTGCCACGCACGCCGGTATCTCGGTGGGCGAGGATGGCGCCACGCACCAGTGCTGCGAGGATATCGCCCTGATGCGTGTCATCCCCGGCATGACCGTGATCGTTCCCGCTGACGACATCGAGGCCCGTGCCGTGACGCGCGCCGCCTACGAGTGCGACGGCCCGGTGTACATGCGCTTCGCCCGTTTGGCCTCGCCGGTTATCAACGACCCCGAGACCTACAAGTTCGAGTTGGGTAAGGGCATTGTCATGCGCGAGGGCGCCGATGTGACCATCATCGCCTGCGGCCTGATGGTCGGCGAGGCTCTCGAGGCCGCCGAGCAGCTCGCTGCCGAGGGCATCGACGCCGAGGTCATCAACATGCACACCATCAAGCCCATCGATGCCGACCTGATCGTCACCAAGACCGGCCACGTCGTGACCGTCGAGGAGCACTCTGTAATCGGTGGCCTGGGCAGCGCCGTCGCCGACGTCCTGTGCGAGCAGTGCCCGACGCCGCTCAAGAAGATCGGTGTCAACGACACCTTCGGTGAGTCTGGCCCGGGTGCCGAGCTCTTGCACAAGTATGGCCTGGACGCCGCCAACATCGTGGCGACCACCAAGGAGTTCTTGGCATAAGGCAAGGCGGATCTCAAGGACTGCTTCGCCAGAACTATAAAACTGTTTCGCCAGTACTATGGAAACCCGGCAGGGGCGCTCTCTTGGAGAGCGCCCCTGTTTCAGTTGCGGTGAAATAG
>CABQXG010000104.1 GCA_902468045.1 uncultured Collinsella sp. | reverse complement strand
GGCATCCAGGAAGACCTGCCCCGCATCGCCGAGCTGAGCTTTACAGCCATCTACCTCAACCCCATTTTTGAAGCCGCGAGCAACCACCGCTACGACACCGCCGATTACACCAAGATAGATCCGATTCTGGGCACCGAGCAGGACTTTACTGAGCTGTGCGAGGCAGCCGAGAAGCTGGGCATTTCCATCATTCTGGACGGTGTGTTCAACCACACGGGCGACGATTCGATCTACTTCAACCGCTACGGCAACTACCCCGGCGTGGGCGCGTGGCAGAGCGAGGATTCGCCGTGGCGCGATGCGTTTTATTTCCACGAGGACGGCTCGTACGACTGTTGGTGGGGCGTGGGCAATATGCCCGCCATTAATGAGAGCTCCGAACTGGTACGCGAGCGTCTCCTGGGCAAGGACGGCGTCATTCGTAAATGGCTGCGTGCCGGTGCCCATGGTTGGCGCCTGGATGTGGCCGACGAGCTTTCCGATGACTTCCTGGCCGAGATCAAAAAGGCCGTGCTCGCCGAGAAGCCCGACGCGCTGCTGCTCGGCGAGGTCTGGGAAGATGCCTCCAACAAGATCAGCTACGGCCATCTGCGTCGCTACCTGCAGGGCTCCGAGCTGGACTCTGCTATGGATTACCCCTTCCGCGACATGGTCATCGGCTTTTTGATGGGCTACAAAAACGCCTACCAAGCTGCCGAGGATATCGAGACCCTGCGCGAGAACTACCCGCGCGAGGCATTATCCTGCGCGCTCAATCTGCTGTCGAGCCACGACCGCCCGCGCATTATCTCGGTGCTCGGCGGTGGCCCCGATGAGTCGCAGCTGCCCGAGAGTGAACGCAGCAAATGGCGCCTGGACGAGAACTCCATGGGCCTGGCCAAGAGCCGCTTTTGGCTGGCGACGCTCATGCAGATGACGTTCCCGGGCGTTCCCTCAATCTATTACGGTGACGAGTACGGCTTGGAGGGGCTCACCGATCCGGGCAATCGCCGTACCATGCCGACCAAGGAAAACCTGCACGACTTCGATACGTTTGCGATCGTCAAGAACGCATCCGCTGTGCGCCGCGCGCTGCCGTTTATGATCGACGGTGAAATCAAGGCCTTCGCGCTCAATGACGAGGTACTTGCCTACAACCGTACGGGCAAGGATGGCGAGTCTGCGACGGTTATCATCAACCGCAGCCTGCGCAATTCGCACCGCGTGACGATTCCGGCGCTCGACGAATGTGCGAGTGACGTGATCAGCGGTCACGAGTGCGAGATCCACAACGGTACGGTCACGCTCGACCTGTACCCGCTGGGCTCGTCAATCATCTATCACCACGCCGAGCAGCGCCTGCAGGAGCCGCTCGATCACGGTGCGGGTGTTGTGTGCCATATCACATCGGTGCCGACCGACGACGGCAAGCCGGGTACGATCGGCGCACCCACGCGTCGCTTTATCGACCATCTGGCCGCCATGGGCATGCGCTACTGGCAGGTTCTCCCCGTCAACCCAACGGACTTCTTCCGCTCCCCTTACGCCGGTCCTTCGGCCTTTGCAGGCAATATCGACCTGCTACCCGAGAGCCACGAGGAGCTGGCCGCCGACTTTGAGACCTGGATGGCCCGCGGCGGCGAAGATGCCGATCCGCTGTACACCGCGTTTAAACATCGCAATGCCGATTGGCTCGAGAAGTACAGCGTCTATATGGCCGTCAAAAAGTACTTTGAGGGCGAGTCGCGCCACAATTGGCCGGCAGATGTCGCTCGCTACAACGAGCATCTAATCGACGACATGCGCTTCCACAACGAGGCCGAGCTTCAGGCGTACATGCAGTACCGCTTTGACCTCGCTTGGTGTGAGCTCATGAACTATGCGCACAAGAAGGGCATCGAGGTCATCGGCGATATTCCTATGTACGTGTCCGACGATTCGGCAGACGCGTGGAGCGAACCCGAGAACTTCTGGCTGTCCGATACCGGCAAGGCGATTGAGATTTCCGGCGCGCCGCCCGACAACTTTGCGCCCGAGGGCCAGATGTGGGGCAACCCGACGTTCCGCTGGGACCACATGAAGCAGAACGGCTATAGTTGGTGGATGGATCGCCTGCGCCGCGCGTTCTCGCTCTACGACCGCGTGCGTCTGGATCACTTCCTGGGATTCCACAGCTATTACAGCATTCCCGCGGGCAAGGCATGCGCCGACGGCCGCTGGCTGGCGGGCCCGGGCAAGGACCTGTTCCAGACCGCCTATGACGAACTGGGTCCGCTCAACTTTATCGCTGAGGACCTGGGCTATTTGACGCCCGGTGTTCGCGCCATGGCTTCGACCTGCGGCTTCCCCGGCATGGACGTGTTGGAGTTTAGCGACTACGACGTTCGTTGCGGTGTGCATCCCACGCCCGGCAAGATTCTGTACACCTCGACGCACGATACGTCGACGCTGGCCGGTTGGTGCACCCGTACCTTTGCGGGCGGCGATGAACCGAGCGGTGTTGAGGTGGCGGCCAAGCTGATGAGCGACGCGCTGGCAAGCGACGCTCCCCTGGTGATGATGCCACTGCAGGATGTCCTGGGGCTTGGCGACGACGCGCGCATGAACGTTCCGGGCGTGGCCACGGGCAACTGGACCTGGCAGGCTGACGAGGCGGACATTGCAGCCGCCGAGAACAAAACCGCACAGCTCCTGCGCAACAACCATAGATTCTGGGGCGAAGCGTGATAAAACCCCCGATATAGGGTACAGTTACAGACGTTTGAATTTTTGCGGGCAGAGTAATCTGCCCGCTTTGTGCTGAAAAGGAAGTATTTATGGCGCGCTACGATTACAAGTGCTCGAGCTGCGGCAACGTGTTTGAGGTTGAGCATCCCATGTCCGAGACCCCCGAGGTCGTGTGCCCCAGCTGCGGTGCCCCGGCGGCCAAGACGTTCTCGGCCAGCGGCATTAAATTTGAGGGCAGCGGTTTCTACAACACCGATCAACGAAGCGGCGGCTCCAGCACCAACGCCACGAGCGGCTGCTGCGCCAATTGCCCGCATAGCCACTAGAAACCAAGCAGCCCCGCGATCAACGCCGATCGCGGGGCTATTTCTTTGCTCTATGGGTAGCTAATCAAGCTACCCAGGTTTCCTTGTGAGTTGCGGTGAAATAAGGACTGTTTGGCGGGCAGAAGCGGCTTTTCAATCCCTATTTCACCGCAACTTAGTCGTTACTTGTGGACCAGTCTGGCGCAGAAGTGGCCGTCGTAGGAGTCGGCGTTTACCGGCACGCTTTGGAAGAGGCCTCGATCGTTCTGGCGTACGGATACGAGCTTCTTGGCCTGATCGAACTCGGGGAGTTGCAGAATCTGTGCCTCGGAAAGCGGTGCCACGCTAAAGCCGGCACCCTCGGGAGAAGCAAGGAACGCGTCCACCACCTGCGTGTTCTCCTCGTCGAAGACGGAGCACGTCGCATAGATGAGCTCGCCGCCGGCAGCCACGCGCGCGGCGGCTTCCTTGAGCATCGACAGCTGCAGTTTGGGCAGCTCAACCGTCACATCCTTTTCGGTCAGACGCCACGGAATCTCGGGATGACGACGCATGGTTCCGGTGCCCGAGCACGGCGCATCGATAAAGACCGTGTCGAATTTAACCGGCTCGCCAAGCATGGCATCAAACGATGTGAGCACCTCATCAAGCTCGCAGGCATCGCCCGAAACCGTACGAACGCCCTGAATACCCGCCTTGTGAAGGCGCGAGATTTAGGCCGCACTTACGGTCATGAAGATCAAGTGCCGTATGCTGACGCTCATAGCCGGCGCGCTTGGCCTGGCACATCATCACATAGGTCTTGGTACCGCGACCGGCGCCAATCTCAAGGCAGCTTCCAGGGCGCGTGGCAGCTGTGGCGATGAGCTGAGCGTTAAGGTCCGAGGCCACCGCGGCAGCACGCTCAAACACACCCGAAGCAACGGTAACCTGGGCATCAACCGGAGCGTGGCAGCCCTGGAAGACAGACGCGACGAGCTGCGAGATATACGGATCGGGCTTAGTCGCAAAGGCGTTCTCATGCAGGGCCAGCGGCGCGGGGGCCAGATTGCCGGCAAAGTTAAGCGCACCCTCGGGCGTGTCAAACGACGCCATAATACGAGCGCACAGCCAACGCGGCAGACCCATCAGGCGCGACAGACGAACCAAGCGTCGCTCAGACTCGTCTACATCGGACGCCGTGGCAAAGTCCTCAACGTTGTCCGCGACCTTATGCAGCACGGCATTGGCCAAACCGGCGGCAGACTTAGCTCCGCTGCGCACCAGCTCAACGCCCTGACTCACCGCAACGCGGCCAGGCGTATGCAGATAGAGCATCTCGAAGGCTGAGATACGAAGTGCCATGCGAACACGCGGCGCAACCTTTTTAGGCTTATCGAGAAACTGATCGAGCAGCTCGTCCAAAATACCCTGCGTAGCGGCCACACCCAGCGCCAAGCGGGCGGCAAAAGCGGAATCGCGCTGGTCAATAGCCTTGGCCGATGCGCGAGTGGACAGCACGTCACGCGCATACATGCCGCGGCGATCGGCCTCCATTAGCACATCGAGCGCAAGTTTGCGCGCGGGAGACAGCTTGCTCATGACAAAACACCCCAGATAAGATCGGCGCCTTGCAGCCCAGCAGCCCAAGCAGAAGCGGCCATGGCACGCTTGCCATCGGGCTTAACCTCGAGCAGTTCAACCGCACCATCGGAAAGACCAAGGTAAACACGCTTGCCCTTAACGGCAACAGCGCCTTCGCCAAGCGACACATCAGCCGGCTCAGCATCGAGCACGCGAACCGACTTGCCGGCAATCACACAACGAGCGGGAGCGGTGTCGGACGAGGCAAGCACATGACGCACACAATCAAGTGCCGCCATCTGAGGGTCAAGACGCATCTCCTGCTTAGAAATCTTGGCAGCATGGGTAACAAGCGACTCATCCTGTTCAGTCCACACGGCGGTGCCATCGGCAAGCGAAGGAAGCGTATCGGCAAGCAGTTTGCCGCCAAGCTCAACAAGCTCCATGGTCAGCGCCTCAGCATGCTTACCGGCAACCGAGGTCGAGGCCTGCGCACAATAAGCGCCGGTATCCACGCCATGCCCAATACGCATAATGGAAACGCCGGCAACCTCATCACCAGCGAGAATCGCACGCTGAATGGGAGCAGCCCCACGCCAACGAGGCAGCAAGGACGCATGAACATTCACAATACCAAGCGGCGCCATATGCAGCACCTCATCAGGCAAAATGCAACCATAGGCAGCCACGCAGAAAATGTCAGCCTGGGCAGTCTTAAGCGCCTCAACGACCTCAGGTGTCATACGATTAGCCTCAATAACCGGCAACCCCAGCTCAAGCGCCTTGGCCTTAACAGGAGACGGCTCAAGCTTCTTACCACGCCCACGAACAGCATCAGGACGAGTAATAACAAGCGCAATCTCATTCCCAGCCTCAACAAGCGAAGTCAGCGAAGGCACAGCAAAATCGGGCGTACCCATAAACACAATACGCATAAAAGTTAGTCTCCTCTCAATAACGAGCCGAGACGGCTACAAAAAAGCGTTCCAGGTCGCAAGCGCACCCAGCCGCAAGAACAGTTCAACAAAGACAAATATACCCAAAACCAAAGAAAGAGCCGCAATAAAAGCAGCTCTTCCAACAAAGCAATTATCAGCGAAGACGCCCCTCCCTGGCCCAAGGCACCCGGGCGAGACAAGCAGCGTCAACGTAGTCCCCGG
>CABQXG010000103.1 GCA_902468045.1 uncultured Collinsella sp. | reverse complement strand
TTGCCTTATCTTCATCACTTCCAAACTGGGAAACCTTGAGCGTCGAGTCCTCGACGGATGCGATGTTTTGCGTCGCGGCCTTGGAGGCATCCATACCCTTGGCAACGCACCCCCGCTCGATAACACGAGCCTTGTTGCCATCAACAACCTTGACGTCCACCGAAGCCGCATTGATATCGAAATCGAGGTAGCGGAACTCATCGGCATCAAAAGTCGTGCTCGAAAGCTGCTGAGGCCGAGCGGAATAGTTACCGCCATCCAAAAGATCGTCCTCGTCAACCGCATCGTCCATACCAGACAAGCCGGATACAACATCGTCGAGGTCCCACGGGCCATCAAAATGAATCAAAGCCCGCGAAATGCCAAAGACAAGTCCGATGATGAGCACAAACGCTCCGATGCCGACGCCCAGGCGCAGCTTGGATTCATGCGAAAGCCTCATCATTCGTCACCTTCTTTGGCACATGGCTCAGCGGTGGCCGCGGTAGCCACGTCAGCATCAGGTTCCGCAGAAGTATCCTTCCCCTGGGCCCTGACCGCCACCGGTGCCGGACCAACCTGAATATCCCCGCGCGCCCAATCACCATCGAGCGCACGTGCCACCCAGTGATAGATGGGAATCGTAAAGAAGATCAGCGCGGCAAAGGGGCCGGCACCAAACGGGAACATCAGCAAAAAGAACAGCAGCCAACACACGGCCCAATACGGGAACGACTGGAACGGGCCCTTCACTGGAGTCGAGCCCACTACGCCGCCACTCGTCGCCTGAGCCGTCGCCGCATTGGCAGCCTGTGCACTCCAGCTTGCCGCTTGCGCCGCCTTGGCGGCGGCGTCACTCGCCTGTGTCGCCTCGGTAGCTCGTGCCGCCGCCTCATGGGTGCGTGCACGCTCTGCCGCCTCGGCCTCGCGCTGACGAGCGCGGTCCTCGTTCTCAAACTCGATATCGTCCTCGATCTCATCGCTCGGATTGAGCAGCTCGTCCAGGCTCACGCCATAGAGCTTAGCAAGCGAGATCAGGTTCTCGGTATCGGGCGAACTCTCCGCGCGCTCCCATTTACTGACCGCCTGGCGCGACAGCCCCAGCTTTCGCGCCAGCCCTTCTTGACTAAAGCCTTTGCTGCGGCGAAGGTCGGCGAGCCGCTGCGCAGTTTCTACATTCATGGTTCCTCCTATGTGATGCCAGCCGTGCCGCCGGACCGCTTTTGTTCTTAAGGCGCCTTGCACAGTTAAAAATCTATCCGCCACCGCCAAAAGCATGCCACCTATTCTAGTGAGATTTTTGACAACCGCCGGTTGCGGGTACATATGAGCTGCGGAAATGTGTCCAAACAAAGCAATGGCACCTAGCTCGGTTGTCCCCGTTGCAGCGTTAACGGTAGTATGGTCGTACTGTTAATTCCGCACCGCCAACGGAAGGAGTTCCGCGCCGTGAACCGCGATTTCGCCTCATCGCTCATCCAGCTCAACAACACGTTCTATCGCGAGCACTCTGCCTCCTTCTCCGATACGCGCCAGGCCCCGTGGCCCGGCTGGGTGCGCACCATGGATATCGCACTCGGGCAGCTCGACGTCGCCACGATCGAGCATCCCGTCCGCGTCTTCGATCTTGCCTGCGGCAATATGCGATTCGAGAACTTTGCCGCCGGCGGCGCACTTGCCGCCAAGGGCGTCGACGGCGCAAACCCCTCGGCAGATGCCAGTTGCCCGTTTGAGTTCTATGGTGTCGACTCGTGTCAAGATTTGGCTATCGATGCACATGGCCACGCCCTGCGCATTCCCAACCTGCACTTCCAGGAACTCGACGTGCTTGACGCCCTTATGAAGCTCAACCCCGCCGAGACGCCCGACGTGCTTTTCGACGCCCCGCTCGCCGATATCTCGGTCTGCTTTGGCTTTATGCACCACGTGCCGTCGTGCGAGTACCGCGTACGCGTGCTCGACGCCCTGGTGCGGCAAACGCGCCCGGGCGGCATCATCGCCATCAGCTTTTGGGAGTTTATGAACGACGAGCGCATGGCGCGCAAGGCCGTTCGAGCCGAAGCCCGCGCCGAGCTCACCCCGCCGTTTGAGGGTTACGATTCCGCGCAGTTTGAAGCCGGCGACCACCTCATTGGCTGGCAAAACGACCGCCACGCCTACCGCTACTGCCATCACTTTGACGATCAGCAGATCACCGACCTGGTGCGCGGCGTCCGTACGTTCTACAAGAGCGGCGAGGTCCCCGTGCGCGAGCTTGAGCGCTTCCATGCCGACGGTCGCAGCGGCGAGCTCAACCGTTATGTGATCCTCAAGCGCCTGTAGGCACCGACGACTCGCCGTCGAGCCGTACCGCATCTTTCGGGCAAACTATGCCCACCCTTTTTCAACCCATTGACGGAACGCGCAGCTACGCGTTCCATATTTATGACCAAGGAGCCTCATGGGAGCCGTCCACGTTCGCACGCCTAAGAACTTTGTGCTCGAGGAGCGCCTGGAGCGCTACGCCGATGCGATTGAGACGAACCCCGAGGCTTATGCCGGAGATTGGCGCAAGGCCTGTGCGCCCGCAGGCGGCAAGCCCTTCGAGCACCTTCACCTGGATCTGGGCTGCGGCAAGGGAACGTACCTTGTAGAGCGCGCGGCCCACGAGCCAAACACGCTCTTTATCGGCATGGACCAGGAGCCCATCTGCATCGCCTATGCCGCACAGAAAATCTGCGAGCAGGAGCTATCCAACGCACTCGTCCTGCCCCGAGGCGCCGCATCGCTGCCAAAGCTGTTTGCCGCAGGCGAGCTCGATGCCATCACCATCAACTTTCCCACGCCACAGCCCAAGGCCAAGTACGCCAAAAAACGACTCGTCCATGTCGACCATCTGATGCTCTACCGCCCGCTCTTTGCAGCCGGCGCCACCGTCACGCTGCGAACCGACAGCAAGCCATTGCGCGACTATGCCCTGGGGCAGTTTGCCGCGGCCGGCTACGACACACTTTGGGTAAGTGACGACGTTCGCCGCGACCATCCCGAGCATCCCGAGACCGAGTATGAATGCCGCACGCGCGAGATGGGTGCCGCTGTCTATGGCATTTGCGCCACACCCGGCGCGCAGCCCAGCGATGAACAGCTCGCAGCAGGCCGAGCGCAGGAGCAAAGCCTTGCCTGCTACCTGCCCGATAACCTCGATGAGCTCACCTATGTACCTCTGGGCATGGAAGAGGCCGTCGAGAACTTTAGAAACCGCGCCCGCAAAGGCAAGAAGCGCCTGCCGCAGGAGTCCTAGGGGGCTTCTGATGGTCGCGGCGTCGGCAAACAAGTGAAAATAGGCGTCAGCGAACGACCCTCAAACCTAAGTGAGTAGACTTTTTTGCAATAGCCAAGCACAACCCGCATAACGAAAACTAAACCGCAGGTAGAGCCCTTGCGCAAAAGCCATGTGCTCGCGACATCGCAAAAAGTCTACTCACTTAGCTGGCAACCGCACCAAACGGCTGGGCAGAACGCCCATTTCCTGCATTTTCTCGCGCGCTGGCACCCCGCGCCGCTGCTACGCCATAATAGTTGGCGGACAAACGGCGAGAGAAAGCAACCACATGGCACAGACCACGACAGATACTTCCGCCAGCACCGTCTCCGGCGCCGGGGCCGCCAGCTCATTCTCGGGCGGCACGGGAACCGAAGCCGAGTTTGGCTCGCTCGGCGCGCTCTCCCCCACCTGGTGGGAGCCCGAGGACGGCAGCGAGCCCGAACCGTTGCTCACGCCCGATCAGGCCTTCGAACGCTTCTTTGAATGGACGAGCGATCGCGGCATTGAGCTGTGGAATCACCAAGAAGAGGCCCTCATGGACCTGGCCGCCGGCGATCACGTCATTTTGGGCACGCCGACCGGATCGGGCAAGTCGCTCGTCGCGCTGGGCATGCTCTTTATGGGCATGGCACAGGGCAAACGCTGCTACTACACGGCTCCTATCAAGGCTCTGGTCAGCGAGAAGTTTTTCGACCTGGTACAGGTGCTCGGCCGCGATAACGTCGGCATGATCACCGGCGATACGCATATCAACACCAAGGCACCCGTCATCTGCTGCACGGCCGAAATCCTCGCCAACGATGCGCTACGCGAGGGCGAGGACGCCGATGTGGGCTGCGTAGCCATGGACGAGTTCCACTACTTTGCCGACCCCGACCGCGGCTGGGCCTGGCAGGTACCGCTGCTCACCCTGCCCCACACGCAGTTTATGCTCATGAGCGCCACGCTCGGCGATGTCACTGCCATCGCCGCCTCACTCGAGGAGCACACCGGCGCTGCTTGCGACTTGGTCATCGATGCCCCGCGTCCTGTTCCGCTGAGCTACGACTATGTGACGACCTCCCTCGAGGGCACGGTCGAGCTCGCCATGCGCCGCGGCGAGGCCCCGCTCTATATCGTGCACTTTAGCCAGGATGCCGCCCTTGCAACGGCACAGTCGCTCGCCAATTTTGGCATCGCTAGTAAGGAGCAACGCGAGGCCATTAAGGAAGCTGCCAAAGGCACGAGCTTCTCGACGGCCTTTGGCAAGATTCTCAAGCGCCTGCTTGGATGCGGCGTCGGCGTGCACCATGCTGGCATGTTGCCGCGCTATCGCCTGCTGGTCGAGCGCCTGGCGCAGCAGGGCCTGCTACCCGTCATCTGCGGCACCGATACGCTCGGCGTCGGCATCAACGTACCCATCCACACCGTGGTGCTCACCGCGCTCACCAAGTTCGATGGCTACAAGATGCGTCGTCTGCGCGCCCGCGAGTTCCACCAGATTGCCGGTCGCGCCGGCCGCTCGGGCTTTGATACCGAGGGCATGGTGATTGCCGAGGCACCCGAGCACGAGATCGAGAATGCCAAGCTTATGGCCAAAGCGGGCGACGACCCCAAAAAGCTCCGTAAGATTAAAAAGAAAAAGGCCCCCGAGGGCTTTGTCACCTGGAACAAGCAAACCTTTGAGCGCCTGATCGAGACGCAGCCCGAGACGCTCAAGCCGCGCCTGCGCATCACGCACTCCATGGTGATTAGCGTGGTCGAGCAGGGCGGCGATGCCCGAGTCCGCGTACACGACCTCATCGAGACGAGTCTGCAGACTCCCGAGGAAAAGGCAAAGCTCGAGGTTCGTGCCGACGAAATCTTCGCCACGCTCATCGATTCCGGCGTCGTCGTTCGCACCGAGGTGCCGCCCGCGCCTGACGCTCCGGCTGACGCCGCACCAGACATCGACTATGCGCTGACGGTCGATCTGCCCGAGGACTTTGCGCTCGACCAGCCGCTCTCGCCGTTTTTGCTTGCCGCGCTGGAGCTGCTCGACCCCGAGAGTGAGACCTATACCATGGATCTGATCTCGATGGTCGAGGCAACGCTCGAGGACCCCAAGCAGGTATTGCGCGCACAGGAGCGCGCCGCGCGCGACCGCGCGATGGCCGAAATGAAGGCTGACGGCATCGAGTATGAGGAGCGCTTGGAGCGCATTCAAGACGTCACGTACGAAAAGCCGCTTGAGGATTTGCTCGACGCCGCCTTTGACAAGTACTGCCAGGAAGTGCCCTGGGCAAACGACTACCAGCTCTCTCCCAAGAGCGTCCTGCGCGATATGCTGGAAAGCGCGAGCGATTTTAAGGGTTACATTCAAAAGCTCGGCATCGCCCGCTCCGAGGGCATTTTGCTGCGCTACCTAGCAGAGGCCTATCGTTCGCTCGACCGCACCGTGCCCATCGAGAAGCGCGACGAGCGCCTGCGCGACATTATCTCGTGGCTGGGCTTTGTGGTGCGCTCGGTGGACTCGAGCCTGGTGGACGAGTGGG
>CABQXG010000102.1 GCA_902468045.1 uncultured Collinsella sp. | reverse complement strand
CTGCGGATCATCTGTACGGAGCCATCCTCCTTTAAGAGCAGCTCTGCGGATTTTAGCTTTCCGTTGTAGTTGTAGCCCATGGAGTAGCCATGCGCGCCGGTATCGTGGATTACAAGCAGGTCGCCCATGTCGATATGCGGCAGCTCGCGATCGATGGCGAACTTGTCGTTGTTCTCGCACAAGTTGCCCGTGATGTCATACGTGTTCGTGACCGGTGCTGCGGTCTTGTCAGGGCCGCCCGGCTGACCCATTACCGTAATGTGGTGGTAGGCGCCATACATGGCAGGGCGGATCAGATCGACGGCGCTTGCGTCGACACCGATATAGTCCTTGTAGATCTGCTTTTCGTGGATGGCCTTGGTGACCAGGCATCCGTAGGGGCCCATCATAAAGCGACCCATCTCGGTGCAGATCGCCACATCGCTCATGCCGGCGGGGACCAGAATCTCGTCGTAAGCTGCGTGTACGCCCTCGCCGATGGCGTGAATGTCGTTAGCCTGCTGCTCGGGCAGGTAGGGGATACCCACACCGCCGGACAGATTGATAAAGGCGACATGTGCGCCGGTCTCGCACTCCAGGCGCACGGCAAGTTTAAAGAGGATGCGTGCGAGCTTGGGATAGTAGTCGTTAGTGACGGTGTTACTGGCAAGGAAGGCATGGATGCCAAAATTCTCGGCGCCCTTGGCCTTGAGCATGCGGAAAGCCTCAAAGAGCTGCTCGGTGGTCATGCCGTACTTGGAGTCGCCGGGGTTGTCCATAATGCCGTTAGAGAGCTGGAACAGGCCGCCCGGGTTAAAACGGCAGCTTACCGTCTTGGGAATGGGGCCCGCGACGCGCTCAAAGAACTCGATATGGCTGATGTCGTCAAAGTTGACGATGGCGCCCAGTTTATCTGCAAGGGCAAAATCCGCCGCCGGCGTGTCGTTGGACGAGAACATGATGTCGTGGCCGGTGATGCCCAGTGAGCGGGCAATCATGAGCTCGGTATAACTCGAGCAATCGCAGCCGCAGCCGTATTCGTTGAGAATGGAGATGAGCGCCGGGTTGGGATTGGCCTTGACGGCAAAGTATTCCTTAAAGCCCGGGTTCCATGCAAAGGCGTCGCGCACTTCTTGCATGTTGCGGCGGATGCCCGCCTCGTCGTATAGATGAAACGGCGTGGGAAACTGCTCGACGATATGCTCGAGCGTTTTCTTGTCCACAAACGGCTGCTTGGCCGCATACGCTTCGTTGGGGGTCAATGCCATGTCCCGTAAACCTCGCTATCCAGACGGCGCCATCGGCGCATCGAATCCGCATAGCGTGGACCCAATGTCCGGATAGCGCTCCCGCATTGCTGCAGACAGTCCTGCGGGTGTTTCCCGCAGGCCCACCAGGCTGTTCGTGCCCGAAAAACCCAGTTCGGCGGGTTTCGCCTCCCCACGGGGTCAAAGCCTGCCGGCTCGCCCGCGGTTCTTCGTGCCCGCGCCTCTATCAAGTGGTAATGACCCTACCACGTTGCACTTTAGCAAACAAGAGTATTCGTATATAACGTTTAAAGAATGCAGGGATATGCTGGAAATAAGGGTGCGGCAATCTTGCGGCACAATAAGATGGCAACTGGCGCGCACCTATGAAAGGAACCTTTATGACCGAGCTCCAAGAACTCCGTTGCTATCGGCGCGACTTACACAGGATCCCGGAGCTCGACTTCGATCTTCCGCAGACTATCGCCTATATCGAGGGCGTGTTGGCGCCGCTCGCTTGTGAGGTGACCCATCCGTGTCCGAGCTGCGTCTGTGCCTTCTTCGATGCCGGCGTGGGCGCTACGCATGCCACGGCGATTCGCGCCGATATGGATGCCCTGCCCATCGCGGAGGCAACGGGCGTTGCCTTTGCCTCGACTCATCCCGGCAAAATGCACGCGTGCGGACACGATGGACACATGGCCATGGCGCTCGCGGCGGCGACTTTTGTCGACCGAGCGATTCGTGAGCAACCGGGTGCCATCAAGCGCAACGTGCTCTTTGTGTTCCAGCCTGCCGAGGAGACGACCGGCGGCGCCAAGACAGTGTGCGAGAGCGGCGTATTCGAGCGCTATGGGGCAGATCGCATCTTCGGCTTCCATGTATGGCCCGATTTGCCCGCCGGTACGTTGGCGAGCTGTTCCGGTCCGCTGCTGGCGCGCTCAAGCGAGACGCACATTCATATCCATGGCACGAGCATCCATATCGCCAAGACCTACGGCGTTCCCGTAAACGAATCGCACGATGCCGCGCTGGCGGCGGCCAAGTTCTTAGTTTCCGAGCGCGAGCTCATGGATGAGCTGGGTGCCGACGAGCCTTGCATTGGTAAGTTTGGCCTGCTGCAGGCCGGCACCGTCTGCAATGCGGTGGCGGGGGAGGCACATGTGGCTGGCAGCCTGCGCGTGTTTACGGACGGTATGTTCGACCGTGCGCGTGAGGGCGTGCGGCGCGTGTTGGACGAGGCCTGCGCCGCAACGGGCTGTACGTACGATCTCGATTTTGCCGAGGGCTATCCGCCAGTCGATAACGACCCCGAGCTGTTTGCCTGCATTGCGCCTGCCTTGTCCGAGCTGCAACTTGTGGACGAGCCGCTGCTAATCGCCGAGGATTTCGCGTTCTATCAGCGCCATCTGCCGGGCGTGTTCTTCTTGCTGGGCACGGGCGTGCCAGAGGGACAAGAAAACCCGAGCGATTCGGGTGGCTGTCCCGCCTATGCCATGAGCGCTCTGCATACCGATACCATGCTCTTTGACGAGGAAATCCTGCTCAAAGGCCTCGATGTCTACAAACGATTGCTTTTGCTTGCTTAAGTGGCGAAGAATACCTGTTCTAGAAAATACGAACAGATGTACGGTATAATAGAGATGTAAGTCTATAGAAACGTTTGACGTTATTAACGTAAGGCGATACTATGATTGCATCATATAAAGATGAAGACACTGAACGCTTCGCAATGGGTGTGCGGATTAGGAAGCTCATTCCTTTTGAGCGGGTCGCCTTGAGGAAGATTCGCCAACTGCAGATCTGCGCTTCGCTTGATGATCTTCGCGTTCCGCCAGGCAATCGTCTTGAAGCGTTGAAGGGCGATCGCGCTGGTCAATATAGCATCCGTGTTAATGAGCGCTATCGGGTCTGTTTTGAGTGGAGACAGGGGATGGCTTGGAATGTCGAAATCGTCGATTATCACAAGTGATGAGACCGCGCCCGATTTGCTGTCGCCGGTGACTCCTGGTGAACTTCTCAAAGAGGAATTTCTTGTTCCTATGGGCATTTCTCAATATCGCCTTGCTAAGGAGACTGGGATTCCGGCTCAGCGTATCGGGCAGATTGTCTTGGGAAAACGTCGCGTGACGGCCGACACCGACCTCCGTCTTTGCCGTTATTTTGGCCTGACGGATGGTTATTGGCTGCGCACTCAGGTGGCGTTTGACCTTGAGGCCGAGAAAAGGCGGATCGAACCGGAACTCGACAAGATCGTTCCTGTTCAGCAGGCCATCGCACTGTAGTGCTCAAAGATGATGGGGGTGGCGCGGCGATGAGGCGACGCCGACAGTCTGCCGTATATAGTCCGGGTGGATGCGGGTGCGGTTTGCTGCTGCTTCCGGTTATTGCTGTGAGCGTTGGCGTGATGTTTGCGCTTGCCGGGCTTGCCGCGGCGGCGCTCGTGCTGTTTATCACTGCCATCGGCGTGACGATTTGGCTCTGCCGCAATCGCGAGCAACGCCGTGCCGACGGTAAAACCAATGTCGGCTGGGCCGTCTTTCTGATCATTGCGTACCTGCTGAGTGCCAGCTACCTTGTTTTCTTTGTCCTGTTGATGATCAGTGCCTTTACCGGGGAATCCGTCACGGTGGGTTGATGCACTGCCAGCAGACGGTCGCGCGCAGTGCGTTTGCTCGGCGTTTGGATAACTGCATTGGTCGTTTACCGCAGCCTTAGCTCTCAGCTAATGAATTCAAGTTCAATCCTTCCTACGATGTGCTGTGTACCGGCACGGTAGCCGGATCGTAGGAAGGATGAATAATGGCAAAAGAGGGAAAGAAGCCGATCGGCAAGATTGTCCTAGGCGTCATCGTGGTGCTGGTTATTGTCGGTGCCGTGGGCTCTATGGGTGGCAATTCAACCGATTCGTCTGCGAGCGATTCGGCAAAGCCTGCCGAGGCGACACAGCAGGCTGAGGAGCAAAAAGAACCGCAAGAACCGTATACCATTGCTGACGAGGCTGAAGACACCTCCAATCAGTTTGCCTATAAGATCACGGGCACGCTGACCAATAACACGGACAAGGAAAAGAGCTACATTCAGATCGAATATGTTCTGTATGATGCCGATGGCAACCAGGTTGGAACGGCTCTTGCAAACACCAATCATCTGAAGGCGGGCGGCTCTTGGAAGTTCGAGGCGCTGGGTACGGTGTCTCCCGACCAGGTTGCTAGCTGGGAGCGTTCGGACGTAAGCGGTTTCTAGCATGTTGTATGCACTGGGGGAGGTGAAGTCGTATGCCCGATAAAAAGCTGACCGAGGAGTTGCTCAATGAGCTTCTCGACGCGCCGAACATCGATGGCTATATCAAAGAGCACGACTTTGCCGCCCCGTCGCTTTCGGACTACCTGAAGCAGCTACTACAGGAAAAGGGCTTGGAGCGCTCGCGCGTGGTTCGTATGGCCGATCTCAATGAGACCTTTGGCTATCAGATCTTTACCGGTGCGCGGCATCCGAGCCGCAATAAGGTGCTGCAGATTGCCTTTGCGATGGCGCTGACGCTCAAAGAGACCAACCGTGCGCTGACGGCTGCCGGGGTAAGCGTCCTTAACTGCAAGGACCGCCGCGATGCGATTATCATCTTTTGCATCGATCGCGGGTGCAGCCTCCAAAAGGTCAACGAGGAGCTGTATCGCTTTGGCGAGGAGACGGTGAGTTAGCGGCTGATATCTGAGCCGGCGGAGCTGCCGAACAACGATGCAAACGAACGGGGCGCAGATGCCATGGGGTGTCTGCGCCCTGCGCTATGATGGAGGCTATGGATACTCAGAGCCCAACATATTCCGATGACGAGCTGACCGCAGCGCTTGCCGAGCACCTGGCGTCGCTCGATCGCGACGACAGCTATCGCGTGGAGCGTGTACTTAAGCGCTCGTCCGTTGAAACAACCGAGCTCGTGTACTTTGAAGGAACCGGCGGTGGTTCGCTCGGTCCCTTTGTTCGTAAACGCATCGATGCTTCGGCTCAAATCGGCGGGGCATACGAGCGTCTGTTTGCCGTTCAGCGGGCAGGCAGGCGTTTTGAGCACCTGCCCAGAATCGTCGATTGTCGTCGTGTGGGCGACGAGCTCAACGTGGTTATGGAATACATCGAAGGGGAGACACTCGGGGCGCTGGTGGACCGTCTGGGAGCCACCCCCGATTATGCGCGTGAATTGCATCCTGCCCTATGCGATGCCGTGGGCGAGCTCCATGCCGGTTTTGCAATGGTGGGGGAGACGTCGGCGCCGGTGATCCATCGCGACCTCAAGCCGTCGAATATCATCGTGACAGGTGCCAACTATACGCCTGATGACGGCCTGACATTTTCATCGCTGGTGATTATCGACCTGGGGATCGCGCGCGTATGGCGCGATGGCGCCGATGCTGACACCGTCAAGTTTGGCACGCGACCCTATGCGCCGCCCGAGCAGTATGGGTTTGGGCAGACGAGTGTGCGCAGCGATGTCTACGCACTTGGGGCCCTGTTGTTCTTTTGCTTGACGGGAGTCGACCCTAAACCAGGGCTCGACATGCGCGAGCAATGTGAGGCATGCGGCATTCCCACTCCACTTACCGAT
>CABQXG010000101.1 GCA_902468045.1 uncultured Collinsella sp. | reverse complement strand
ATGACGGTGGCGGGACCGGTCTGGCAGTCGCCGCCGCTAAAGAGGCCATCGAAGTTGGGCACGGCGCCGTCCGAATCGGTAACGACGCGACCCCACTTGCAGGCGATGCCCATGTCCTCAAACGGCTTGGAATCGATGTCCTGGCCAATGGCCACAAACACGCGCTCGCAGGGAATGACGCGCTCGGGCGTGGCTGCGGCACGCGGGGCCGGACGCCCACGGCGAGGCTCGCCGATAATCTGCGGTTGCACGCGCAGGCCGCTCACGCGACCATCTTCGCCCGTCTCGATGGCGAGCGGCGCCGTGAGCTCCAGAACCTCGCAACCCTCGGCCTGGGCGCCGGCGATTTCGGCGTCCTGAGCCGTCATATCGCAGATGCGACGGCGGTAGACGACGCTTACCTTTTCGGCGCCGCAGCGCACGGCGGAGCGCGCCACGTCCATGGCCACGTTGCCGCCGCCGATGACGCACACGCGCTGGCCGCTCAGGTCGGGCAGTTCGTCGTCACCGATGGCACGCAGCATCTTGACGGCCGACTCCACGCCGGGCGCCTCTTCGCCCGGAAGGCCGAGCTTCTTATCGCTGTGGGCACCGATGGCCAGGTAGACGGCATCGAACTCGTCGCGCAGGCGGGCAAGCTCCTCGCCGTTGACGGAGTGATCGAGCTCAACGTCGATGCCGGCGCTCAAGATCCAGTCGATCTCGGCCTGCAGGCGCTCGCGCGGCAGACGATAGCTGGGGATGCCGTAGCGCAGCATGCCGCCCAAGTGGTGGCGCTGCTCAAAAATGGTCACCTTGTGGCCCATCACGGCCAGGTAGTAGGCACAGGAAAGGCCAGCCGGGCCGCCGCCGATCACGGAGACGCGCTTACCGGTGTTGTCCACTACATGCGGCTTGTGGTCGTTGAGGTCACTGTGCTCAACGGCAAAACGCTTGAGGGCGAGAATGTTCATGGGATCATCGACCATGCCACGGCGGCAGTGCATCTCGCAGGGATGCTCGCACACCAAGCCGCAGACGAGCGGCAGTGGGTTGTTCTTGCGGATGACCTTGACGGCGTCGGCATAACGGCCTGCCTCGACGAGCGAGATGTAACCGGGAATGTCGACGTGCGCCGGGCAGCCCGAGACACACGGGACGCGAGCCTCGCGGTCAAAGCCGCAGGAGTGCTCGCGGATGTGGTGCTCAAAATCGTCGCGAAAGCCGCGAATAGCCGTGAGTGCCATGGCGCCGGCCTCGTAGCCGATGGCGCAGTCGCTCGAAAGGTAGATGGTGCGGGCCGTGCGCTCAATCAGGTTGAGCGTGGACTCATCGGCGCGCCCTTCGAGCACATCGGCAAGCAGGTCGCTCAGCGCGCTCAGGCCCACACGGCAGGGCGTGCACTTGCCGCAGCTCTGGGTGGAGCACAGGTTGACGAGCGCCGCCGTAAACTCAACGGGACACGGGGCGAGCGAACTCACCGCCAGACGGCGTCCGAGCGCATCGTGCAGGTCGTCCATGACGGCCTGAGCGTGGCTGCGTTCCATTACATGCAGTCGAGCCATAAGATCCCCTCTCACATGGCAGCCCGGAGGCGAGGCCGGGCGAAATTGCTACACGCACAACACTGACCTAAAAAGTTGTTAGGTCTCCACGCAGTTCGGCAGGCGGCATGAAATGTCACCCTCAGCGGTGAAATAGAACATTACCGCAGATAAATGCCATATTTGGTAAAACGCGTTACCAAATGACAATGCCCCGCCCACGCAATCACGTGGACGGGGCATTGCTCATGGTATGCGGCCAGCGACCCTGTTGCTTTTACTTAAGCTCGGGCCAGTAACCCTTGTTGGCCTCGATCATGTCGTCGAGAACTTCCTTGGCGACCTTCATCGACGGCACGGTCTTGTTGAGCGTGAAGGCCTTGAGCGCCTTCTCGTACGAACCCTCGATCGTGGCCTCGACCACGAGCTTCTCGGAGTTCAGCTGCTGCATCATGAGGCCTTGCTGGAACAGAGGAATGTTGTCACGGCTGATGACCTCGGGGCCGTTCTTGCCAATGTAGGCAGGCAGCTCGACCATAGCGTCGTAGGGCATGTTGGGGATAGCGCCCTTGTTCTCGCAAATGACCAGGAAGCGCTGCTTGGTATCGTTCTTCAGAGCGATAGCCAGGTCGGCAATCCAGTCGCCGTGGCTGCCCGCATAGAACGTGCTCTCGTCGATCTCGCCGGTCTTCTCGTAGTGGTCGATGCCGTCGAAGAGGTTCTTCTCGCGCGTCTCCTCAACCTCGTTAGCACGGGTGCGCTCGGGGTTGGAATGCTCGACGAACTCCTTCTGCTGCAGGTAGTAGTTCAGATACGTGTTGGGCAGGTACTCCGGGAAGCACTCCAGGATCTCGTACTCGCCCTTCCAGACGTAGTACCAGCTGCCCTTGGTGTGACGGTTCTGCTCGGGATGCTCGTCGGCGGTCTCCTCGGGCTTCTTTGCCATGAGCGAGCCCATGCCCTTGAGGTAGGAATCGGGCAGCAGGATCTCGTGCTCCTTGATGTACTCGCGCAGCTGCGGGAGCACCTCCTCGCCCTTGTGGCGAATCGAGGTGAACCAACCAAAGTGGTTGAGGCCAAAGTAATCGTACTCGACATCCTTCTTGTCGATATCGAGCGCGGCGCAAACCACGTCGATGATCGCGATCGGCATGTCGCAGATGTTGATGATGCGAGCGTTGGGGCGCAGCACACGGCAGCCCTCGGAGACGATGGCGGCAGGGTTGGAATAGTTGAGAATCCAGTAGTCCTTCTTGGCGTACTTCTCAACGTCATCGATCAGCTCGACCATGGGGAAGATGGTGCGCATGCCATAGGCAAGGCCGCCGCAACCGCAAGTCTCCTGACCCACGCAGCCATGACGCAGAGGGATCTTCTCGTCCTGCTCGCGCATGGCGTAGCCGCCCACGCGCATCTGGGCAAACACGAAGCTCGCGTCGGTGAAAGCCGTCTTTTTGTCGGTGGTCACCGTGAGCTTGATGTCCAGGCCGAGGTCCTCGTGCAAAATCCAGTCCACGAGCACGCCGATCTTGCGCTGGCGCTCCTCGTTGATGTCGTACAGACGAATCTCGTCAACGTCGAGCTCGTCCTTGCGCAGGGCGATGGACTTGACGATGCCGGGGGTAAAGGTGGATCCGCCACCACACAGAGTAATGATCATTGTTTACTGCTCCTTCTCAATTGCGTTTTCGACCTTGTCGCGCATCTCGGCGACCTTCATGCCAAAGATGATCTGGATATTGTTGCCGTTGCGGTTGATGCCGCTGTTGGGCACGTGGTTGATGAGGTCCTCATTGATGAGGTCCGGGTTCTTAACGTTCACGCGGAGACGCGTAAAGCAGTTCTCGAGCTCCTCGATGTTGTCCTTGCCGCCAAGACCTGCGACCAGGTCGGCAATACCTGCATCGACGCCCTCTGCGGGAGCCGCGGCAACAGCGCCCTGCTTCACCGCGACAGACGCGGCGGCCTCGCCCTCGGCAACGGACTCGGCGAGCTCGGACTCCTCCTCGCGACCAGGCGTGTGGAGGTTGAGCTTCTTGATGAGGAAGGTGAAGAGGAAGAAGTACAGCGCGGCGTTGACGACTCCGAGCACCAGCATAACCGGCCAGTTGGTCTTATCGACACCAAGAACCAGGTTGGAGACCACGATGTTGATGATGCCGCCTGCAGTCGAAGCGGGCACAGAGAGGACCTTGAGCAGGACCAGGAAGATGCCGGAAAGAACCGAGTGAACGACAAAGAGCACGGGAGCGGCAAAGACAAAGAGGAAGTCCATGGGCTCGGTCACGCAGGAGAGCACAGCGGTGATGATCAGCGGGATGATAACGGCTTTGGTCTTATCCTTGTTCCCCTTGTAAGCGGTGACGATAAAGGCGAGACCGATACCGATGTAGGGCCACAGGTTGTTGAAGGTGTAGCTGTTGAAATAGGTGCTATCGGAGAAGGGCTGGCCCGTCATTGCCATCTCGGCAACACGGATGGGATAGGCGCCGGCGATAACCTGATCGCCCAGCGTAAGGGTGCCACCCACATCGGAGAACTGGAACGGGGTGTAGATGAGGTGGTGCAGACCGGTGGGAACAAGCAGCTTGTTGAGCATGCCGTAGATAAACAGACCGATGTTGCCCGACTCCTTAATGATGCCGGCAACGGAGGAGATGGCACCCTGAACCGGAGGCCAAACGATGCAGAAGCCAGCGCCCATGATCCAGGAAATGATGATCATGATCAGGAACGGAAAGCGAACGCCCGAGAACATCGAAAGGGCAATGGGGAACTGTTTGTTCGAGTACTTGTTGAACACAGCACCGGTGATGCAACCGAGGATGATGCCGCCAAATACGCCGGTATCGAGTACCTGGATGCCCATAACGGTGGCCTGGCCGGTTCCGGTAAGGCCGAGCATGCCGCTCGCATCGGCAAGAGAGCCGGTGGCGTTGAGCACGATGTTGTTAGCCTGCAGGAACAGGAAGAACGACATCAGGGCGATCAGCGAAGCATGGCCCTTGTTCTTCTTTGCCATGGCGCCGGCGATGCCCACGCAGAACAGAATCGAGAGGTTGTTGATGATAAACATCAGCGACTGATAGACAACGGCGCCCACAAGCTGGAACGGACCGAAGCCCAGCACGGGGATCATGGCGCAGATGGTCTTGTTGGTCAGAATGATGCCCACGATGAGCAGGATGCCGGCAACCGAGAGATACATCATCGGCTGAACGATCGACTTCGCGAACACCTCCAACGGCGCTTTGAAATTGAACTTCTTTTTTGCGGTCATAGCGGTACTCCCCTTCCTTTTCCGCAAATTAAGACAGATGTGCCCTGGGCAAGACCGTAAGCCTTGCCTTATACCAATCGATGTGTGGGCACGTTATGCCTAGAGACCAGGTTCTCCAAGCAGGTTAACAATGTGATATGCGAGATAACTCTTCTCGGCATCGGTAACGACAACGTTATAGGTAGACGACAAGTGGGCGGCTATGGCGTCCGCGCACGAGAATGCGCACGGATACGCCGTTTCATCGATTCGGAACAGCGCGTCTCCGTTGATTTGTCCGGCCGTAGGATCGAGCGCTCGCTGTGCGAAAAACTGCAGGTGACGAACGAAACGTTCGTAAGGCAGCGAGGTGTCATCGAGGGTCGTGGCATAGCGCTCGGAAACAATTGCGAGCACGTCGCGAACAAGCTGGACCGAAACGATCAGACGATCGGAGCGTTGCGGCATGGTGGCGTTGACGATATGCAGCGTAATGAAACCCTGCTCTTCTTCGCTCATCTGGATGCCCATATACTCCTTGATAATCTGCAGCGCACGGCCCGCAAGTGCATACTCCTTGCGATAGAACTGCTGAATCTCGAGCAGCAACGGATTCTCACAGGAGACGCCCTTGCGCTCGCGCTCCAAAGCAAGGCTGATATGGTCTGCGAGAGCAATGAGAATCTTGTCGTTGATATCAACATTGAGCTCTCGACGGAGCATCTGAACGATGTCCTCGGAAATCACGAGGTTGACGGTGGGGATGGACTCCAAAAGATGTGCCAAGCGGTCAATCGTACGCGAGTCCTGAGAAGTTCCCTCCTGCAACGCGTAGGTCTTTTCGATCGACGCCTCGTCGATGGCATCGCCGGCATGACGGCCAAAGCAGAGGCCTCGTCCGATGACGATGAGCCCAGAGCCATCGTCCGAAGTGACCATTGCGACGTTGTTGTTAAAAACTCGCTTGATAACCACGGTACCCACCACAAGAATTTACTCGGAAAGCCAGACGACAGGCTCTTTAACAGCAACAGGGCCGGAAGCATGCTCACGAAGAGTCGAGTTCTCCGAA
>CABQXG010000100.1 GCA_902468045.1 uncultured Collinsella sp. | reverse complement strand
GAAGGGGGAGGCCTCGCGGCCTCCCCCTTTTTTGCGTTTATGGGGCGTAAATGACTCTATTACACCAGACGATCTTATCGTTTTTGGTATTGAGCCTTTATTTAAAGAAGATAAATCGAATAACAAGGGCAACTGCTATGGCCACAATGATCAAAAGCAGGATTGTCAGTCGATGCTGCTTGCGTCGTTTACTTGATGAAACGAAGATTGGTTTTCCCTGTTTTGGCGTTTCGAGATAGCGAGCCGAATGCGTCAAGGTTTGCTTTGGTCGAGGACCTCTTTGTTGATGAGTGGCGGATGCTTTCATCGGCTCATCACTAGCTGCGCTGTTTTTAGATAATGGTGCGTCTTTCACATATACAGGGTCTCCCGAGGCGACGCCCATATGTTTACGCCCCGTTTGGGCATCCTCGAGCGTTTGATATCGATTTCTCGTCACATACTCGGGCTCCGGATCATTAATGGGCTCTTGCGAGATGTGGGGGCGATGGAACCGTGGCGGCTGCGTGGAAGTATCTTCCCCCTGCGTCGGCATAAACATATTGTTCTGGTTTTGGTCGTCCATGATGCCCTTTAGCTCGTTACCAACAACGTGTACGCGCTCATTGTAAGCCCCTTGTTATTTGTAGCTGGGGACATACTCGGTATTTAAGCTCTGGTTCAAAGAACCTTAACCTTCCTAAAACCTGAGTCAAACGCACTTAGATATGCTTATAGTACTGGACTCAAAAAACTTTATAGTCGATGTATATATGAGCACTGGGTGGGCATATATAAGAGCGTCAAAAGAAGTCCCAGTCACCTAAAAGATGACTCGGCAGTCCTATAAAGGAGTGGTAAACATGGCAAGCATGGTTCCTTATCGTTCGGTTTTTGGCGTTCGTCCCTCTGCAAGCTCGCTGTTCGATCTGTTTGATGATATGAGCGACCTAGCGAACAGCTCGATTGCCTCTAAGGCGTTCCCCGTTGACGTTGAGGATAAGGGCGATGGCTATGAGGTCAAGGCTTATCTGACCGGCGTCGCCAAGGACGATATCGATGTCGAGCTTAACGAGGGCCGTCTGTCCATTAGCGTGAATGTCGAGGAAGACGAGGAGAACGAGGGGAAGAACTTCCTGCAGAAGGAGTTCAGCTCGTACAGCGCGACGCGTGGCGTGTATCTTAAGGACGCTTCGAGCGAGGGCCTCTCGGCTAAGTACGCTGACGGCATCCTGACCGTTACGGTTCCCAAGATCGTCGAGAAGAAGAACGTTACGAAGATCTCCATCGACTAACTTCGTTGGTGTTCTTCGCTATTAAAAGACAACAAAAGGGGCTGGGAAGCGATTCCCGGCCCCTTTTGCTGTTTAGGACAGTCTATTGAATGGTTGCTGGCCGATACTGGCTTGCGGGGCGTATCGAGAGTTTTCGCGATCCTTGGAGAAGGGTGGCGGAGCTGCCGAGCTCGTCATCCAGGGTTGCGGCTAGAGCTTTGGCATAGCTTTTGACGGTAAGGCTCGGACGATTGTTGTCTTGGCTGATATGCATGGCAATGAGCTGTTCGGTGCGATCGGTAACAAGTTCGCGCGCGGCTTCGGCGGCTTGGCCGTTGGAGAGGTGTCCCCTTGCAGACAGGATGCGCTCCTGAAGAAAGCGGGGATATTCTCCCTCGCGCAGCATGGTCACATCGTGGTTGCTTTCGAGCGCGAGGACTCGACAATCTTTGAGGGTGTTCATGGCTTGGCTCGATAGCTCTCCGGTGTCGGTAGCAAAGCCGATGGAATCATTGAGGGCGTCGAATCGAAAGCCGATTGGATTTATGACATCGTGTGATGTTGAGTAGGTTTGCACGTGGATGCCGGCAATGGATAGGGTGTCACCGGGGTCGAATTCCTCGACAGGCAGATGCGAAAGATTTTCTTTGCTCGAAAGTGTGCCCCTGCTGGCAAAGAGGGGACCGTGCCAGTGCTTGCACCAGACATCGAGACCCTTGATGTGATCGCTATGCTCATGAGTAATGAGAAGAGCCGAGATGTTGTCTGCCGAGAGCCCCAGTTCCGCCATGCGCTTTAATGTCTCGCGGCGAGAAAGACCGTCGTCAATCATGATGAGCCCCCGGGGGCCTTCGATGAGCGCGCAGTTGCCTTTTGAGCCGCTGCCAAGGATATGAAGGTGCAGACGAGACATAAGATTCCAAAGGATACAATGGGTGCGAACGAATAGAGGAGGAAGCAAATGCCAACGGTATCTCAGCATTATGGACACCATGCTGCATCGTGGGCCGATGATAAGGCCCTGGCAACGCGGCAGACGGCTGCCCCCGTGGTGCTCATGGTATCAGGTGGTGCGGACTCGACGGCTTTGCTCCTTATGGCGTGCACATCAAAGCTGGATATTCTGGATGGGCGTGGTGTAGCCTCCATCGCGCGCGAGCGGCTGCACGTGCTGCACGTGAACCATCATCTGCGCGGCGAGGCATCCGATGGCGACGAGGCCTTCGTGCGTGAGCTCTGCGCGCAATATGGTCTACCGCTGTGTGTTGAGCATGCCTATTTTAATGATGAATCGGGCAATATCGAGGCGGCTGCCCGCGAAGTGCGCTATGCCGCGGCGCGGAGGTATGTTCGTGAGCTCTGCGCCCAGACGGGGGCACCGCGAACGGCGGCTCGTATCTGCACTGCGCACACGTCTTCGGATCGCGCGGAAACGTTTTTGATGAACGCGATTAAGGGTTCGGGGCCCGCTGGTCTATCGAGCATTCCTCGCCGGAGGAATATCGTGGTGCGTCCCTTGCTCGACCTGACTCATGATGAGCTCGTGGGCTATCTGCAGGTGCATGGTCAGCCGTGGCGAGAGGACGAGAGCAACGAGGACGTGTCGTACTTGCGCAACTACGTGCGCCATCGAGTGATACCGGTGGTGGCGCAGCGCAACGCGAACGTCTGTAAGACGATTGGCGGCGCTTGTGAAATTCTGGGCGACGAAGACGCCTTTCTTTCCCAGCTTTCCGCACAGGCGTTTCGAAGCTGCCTGCGTAAGGAGGCAGCGGGTGCACTGGTCCTTGACGCTCGCCGACTGGCCGCGGCCGAGGTGGTGATTGCTCGGCGCATGGTGCGACTGGCAATTAAGCGTATCGACCCAGACGCTCGCCCGGAGATGCGGCATGTGGAGCGCGTGCTCGCCTGTGTCGCCGAAGGCTCGGGTTCGGTCACGCTGCCGGCGGGAATCGATGCGCGCGTGGAGTTTGGCATGCTGTCATTCAAGGCCCCGGCGGCGCGCGAGGGGTTAGTTGCCGATTGGGTCACCATTCCCGGTCGATTGCCGCTGGGGGCGGGCCGCATCCTGGTGGCAGAGCCGATGTCTGTGGAGCCGGGGTGTGATATTGTGCGCCGTGCCCGCGAGCTCGCGGGTGCCGGAGGGGTGGCCGCTATGGTGGATGCCGCGACGCTGGGCTTTGCCGATCGCGATAGCGAACGGATGCTCGCCGGCTCGCGCGGGGAGATTCCCGCCGAGGCGCGTTTGGCGCGTCTATGGGTAGACGGTCCTGCGCCGGGGGATGTGATGTGTCCGTTGGGCATGAGTGGGCGAAGTAAGAAGGTATCCGACCTGCTCAACGAGGCTCGTATTCCCGTTTCTGAGCGCGCAGGCGTTCCTGTGGTGAGAACGGCTCCGGGAGGTGCCGTGGTATGGGTCGCAGGCGTTCGCACGGACGAGCGTTTTAAATGCACGGCCGCAACGCGCGTGGCGTATCTGCTTCGTGTGGTCGATGCGGAATAGCGTCCCACGCCAGCTATTCTGTGCGACGTTGACGGTATTCCCGCGCTGATGGCGTACGGGCTGGAAAATATACCCCGTGCGCTGCTAGAATGTGAAGCTCGCGTCCATACGGCGGTGTGTGGGCGATAAGCACAAGAAAGGGTTGTCATGGCTTCTCAACATCCGGATATCGAGAAGGTTCTGTTTACGCAGGAGGATATTGACGGTATCGTCTCTCGCCTAGGCGAGCAGATTACTCGCGACTACGCGGGTAAGGATCTGGTGCTGATTGCGGTCCTGCGCGGCGCCGTGGTCTTTATGGGCGACCTGATGCGCAAGATCGAGCTGCCGACCAACATCGATTTCATGGCTGTTTCGAGCTATGGTGACGGTGTGAAGTCCTCGGGTATCGTGCGTATCATTAAGGACCTGGATATCGACATCCGCGGTCGCGACGTGCTGATCGTCGAGGACATTCTGGACTCGGGCCTGACGCTCAAGTATCTGATGAAGAACCTCGAGAGCCGCAAGCCCGCTTCTCTGGAGGTTGCCGCCTTCCTGTGGAAGGACGTTGAGGACCGTACCTCGGCCATCACGCCCAAGTATGTTGGAACCCATTGCCCCGATGCCTTTGTGGTGGGCTACGGCCTCGACTATGCCGAGCGCTATCGTAACCTTCCGTATCTGGGCATTTTGAAACCGGAGGTTTATTCGTAAGATGCCCGACGACCGTAACGATAACAATTCCCAGACTCCCCGGGAGCCTAAGATCCCGGGGGTGCCCGGAGGCAAGAAGCCCACGCGTACGGGCTGGCTGTATTTTATTTTGGCTTGCGCGCTCCTGGGCTACGCCTTCTTTAACATGGGCTCCGGCTTTGCCAATTCCAGCAATACCGTTAAGCTCGCGACGAGCGAGATGGTGAGTGCCATCAAGCAAGATCGCGTCGAAGATCTGACCTATACGGTTCAAGACGGAAGCGTGACGGGTCATTACTGGAAGACGAAGAAGGACAAGGGCGATACGAGCGAGCTCAAGAGCTTCTCCTCGACCTATGTCGGCTCCGATTCGCTTGCCGAGCTTATGGCGGAGCACCCCGATACCAAGTACATCGTCAACACCAATGACCCCGATTATTGGGGCGACCTGGCGATGAGCGTGCTTCCGACGATCGCCCTGATCGCCATCATGTTCTACTTTATGCGCCAGATGATGGGCGCCAACAATAGGAACATGCAGTTTGGCAAGACCAACGCCAAGACCAACGAGGCCACGCGCCCCAAGGTCAAGTTTGAAGACGTTGCCGGCGTGGACGAGGCGGTCGAGGAGCTCGAGGAGATTCGTGACTTTTTGAGCGATCCGGATCGCTATCGCAAGCTGGCCGCCAAGATCCCGCGTGGCGTGTTGCTGGTGGGCCCTCCGGGCACCGGTAAAACGCTGCTGGCCAAGGCCGTTGCCGGCGAGGCGGGCGTGCCGTTCTTTAGCATCTCGGGTTCCGACTTTGTCGAGATGTTCGTGGGTGTCGGCGCCAGCCGCGTGCGTGACCTCTTTAAGGAGGCCAAGTCCCAGGCCCCGTCGATCATCTTCATCGATGAGATCGATGCCGTGGGACGTCAGCGCGGAGCCGGCCTGGGCGGCGGCCACGACGAGCGCGAGCAGACGCTCAACCAGCTGCTGGTCGAGATGGACGGTTTTGAGGAGAGCGAGTCGGTCATCCTGATCGCTGCGACTAACCGTCCTGACATCCTGGATCCGGCATTGCTGCGTCCCGGTCGTTTTGACCGTCAGGTTACGGTCGACCGTCCGGATGTGAAGGGCCGCGAGCAGATCTTGCGTGTGCATGCCGAGAACAAGCCGATGGACGAGGACGTGAAGTTTGAGAAGCTCGCCCAGATGACCGTTGGCTTCACCGGCGCCGATCTGGCAAATCTGCTCAACGAGTCTGCGCTGTTGGCTGCCCGCCGCCATCGTTCCGTGATCTCGATGGACGAGGTCGAGGAATCGATGGAGCGCGTGATTGCCGGACCGCAGCGCAAGGGTCGCGTGATGACCGAGGCCGAGCGCACCACGATTGCCTACCACGAGAGCGGTCACGCCCTGGTGGGTCACATCCTGGAGCACTCCGATCCGGTCCACAAGATCTCGATTGTCAG
>CABQXG010000099.1 GCA_902468045.1 uncultured Collinsella sp. | reverse complement strand
GTTAACGTGTACGTTCACGGCAAGAGCTACGAGATTCAGCCCGTCACCACCATCATGAGCTCGGTCAACCAGCTCGTCGCCACGCTTCAGACCACCCGTCAGTCGCTCGATCGCTCCTTGCTGCGCCTGACGGCCCTTGAGCTCGACGACTACGTTACGCTCGCCGACATCACCGGCATCTTCTCGAGTTTCGAGATCATGCAACAGGCAAAGACCGAGCTTAAGGATTGCATCGTCAAGCTGGGTAACCAGGGCAAGCTCGTGCAGATGCAGCTCGAGCAGCTCGCGGGCTCCAGCATGGATACCGAATACGACCTGATGATCCGCGACTACGCAAGCGATTCCTCCGAGGCAAACGCCGAGAAGATTCGCGCCGAGCTCGCTCGCATGACGCCTAAGGACCTGTCCGACCCGCAGCATGTGGCGGCGGTTCTGGGTTACGACGACCTGGACGAGGACTCCGTCATGACACCGCTGGGCCTGCGCACGCTTTCGCGCGTGTCCGTCGTGCGCGACGGCGTGGCCGAGAAGATCGTCGACGAGTATGGCTCGCTGCAGGAGCTCATGGACGACATCAGCGAGGATCCGGAGCGCTTGGGCGACTTTGGCGTCAACAACCCTGCCATTCTTGCGGACTCGCTGTACCGCATGAAGGGCACCAAACAGGGGAACGCATAATGGCGCCCGTATGCGCCGTGGTCGTTGCCGGCGGCAGCGGCCAGCGCTTTGGAAATCCCGGCGGCAAGCAGCTCGTTAACGTGGCGGGCCGTCCGCTCATGAGCTGGTCCATCCGCGCGTTCGATCGTAGCGACAAGGTCGGCCATATCGTCGTGGTTTGCCCTGCCGAGCGCCGTGCCGAGATGCGCCGCTTGGCTATCGACCCGTTTGACTATGACACGCCCATCAGCTTTGCCGATGCCGGCGATACTCGTCAGGATTCCACCCGCGCCGGCGTGCACGCGGTGCCGGCGGGTTTCGAATATGTCGCTATCCACGACGGCGCCCGTCCGCTCATTACGACCGAGGCCATCGACCACGCTATCGACGTGCTCGTGAGCGACCGCTCGCTCGACGGTGTCGTGTGCGGCCAGCCCGCGATCGACACGCTCAAGATCGTCGATGGCGACAATATCGTCGAGACGCCGCCGCGTGAGCTCTACTGGGCAGCGCAGACGCCGCAGATCTTTAGCGTCGATGCTATGAAGCGCGCCCATGCTGCAGCCATTGCCGAGGGCTTTATCGGCACCGATGATTCGTCGCTGGTCGAGCGCATGGGTGGGCGCGTCCGCTGCGTCCAGAGCCCGCGCGATAACCTTAAGGTGACGGTGCCCGAGGACCTGCGTCCCGTAACCGCGATTCTGCTTGGCCTCATGGCCGAGGGAGAGGACCTTCCCCATGTTCAGTAACCTGCGCATTGGCCATGGCTACGACGTCCACCGTCTGGTGGAGGGGCGTCGATGTATCATCGGCGGTGTCGACATTCCCTACGAGCGCGGCCTGCTGGGCCACTCGGATGCCGATGTGCTCGCGCACGCCTTGGCCGACGCCATTCTGGGCGCCTGCCGCGGGGGAGACATCGGCAAGCTATTCCCCGATACCGACCCCGCCTATGAGGGTGCCGATTCGATGGTGCTGCTCGCTCGCGTGATGGACTATGCGCGCGAGCTGGGCTTTGAGTTTGTCGATGCCGATTGCACCATTGCCTGCCAGCAGCCTAAGATCACCCCACACCGCGATGCCATGCGTGCCAACCTTGCCCATGCCTTGGGCGTTGACGTCGAAAACGTGGGCGTCGCCGCCACTACGACCGAAAAGCTCGGTTGGGAAGGCCAGGGCGAGGGAATCGGCGCCTGGGCCGTCTGCCTGCTACAGAAAACCGTTAAGGAGTAACGAATGCGTATCTACAACAGCGCTACCCATAAAAAGGAAGAGTTCCAGCCCATCGAGTCCGGCAAGGTCCGCATGTACGTGTGCGGCCCCACGGTCTACGACAACATCCACATCGGCAACGCCCGCACGTTCATCAGCTTTGACGTAATTCGTCGCTGGCTCATCGCGAGCGGCTACGAGGTCACATTCGCCCAGAACCTCACCGATGTCGATGACAAGATCATCAAGCGCGCCAACGAGCAGGGCCGTACCGCCGCCGAGGTTGCGACGGAGTTCTCTGACAAGTTTATCGGCGTTATGCGCGCCGCCAACGTGCTCGATCCCGATGTGCGTCCTCGCGCCACCAAGGAGATCGGCCCCATGATCGCCATGATCAAGACGCTCATCGAGCAGGGCCACGCCTACGCCGCCGATAACGGCGTCGTGTATTTTGCCGTGCGCAGCGATCCCAACTATGGTCAGGTCTCGGGCCGCAACATCGACGACCTTATGGTTGGCGCGCGCATCGAGGAGAACGAGGACAAGAACGACCCGCTCGACTTTGCCCTGTGGAAGGCCGCCAAGCCCGGCGAGCCTAGCTGGCCGAGCCCCTGGGGCGAGGGCCGTCCCGGTTGGCACACCGAGTGCGCCGCCATGGTGCACCGCTACCTGGGCACCCCGATTGACATCCACGGCGGCGGCTCCGACCTTGCCTTCCCGCATCACGAGAACGAGTGCGCCCAGGCCACCTGCGCCTGGCACCAGGGCTTCTCCAACACCTGGATGCACACGGGCATGCTGCTGGTAGACGGCGAGAAGATGTCCAAGTCGCTCGGAAACTTCTTTACGCTGGCCGAGGTGCTCGAGCAGCACTCTGCCGCGGCCCTGCGCCTGCTGATGCTGCAGACGAGCTATCGCTCGCCGCTCGACTTTTCTTGGGAGCGCCTGGAGGGTGCCGAGAACTCGCTCACGCGTATCGCCGGTACGGTCGAGAACCTGCGCTGGGCCGCGAACCATGCGACGGCCGATGCCGATGAGGCAGCATCCGAGGCGTTTGCCGCCAAGGCCGCCGAGACCCGCGCCGCCTTTAAGGAGTGCATGGACGACGACTTTAACACCGCCGGTGCCATGGGTGCCGTCTTTGGCTTTGTCACTGAATGCAACCAGTACCTGGAGCAGGCGGGCGACGCTGCCGACAAGGCCGCAGTCCTGGCTGCCGCCGATACGCTGGCCGAGCTGCTCGATACGTTTGGCGTCGAGCTTCCCGAGCCCAAGGTCGAGCTGCCGCTGGGCCTGCGTTGCCGCCGGCCTGGTCGCCTACACGGGCGACGACGTGGACGAGGCTGCTGCCAAGATTCTCGAGGCCCGCGCCGAGGCCCGTGCCGCCAAGAACTGGGATCTGGCCGACGCCATCCGCGACCAGCTCAAGGACCTGGGCCTCACCATTGAGGATACGGCCGCGGGTACTCGTATTAAGACCCTCTAGTATTTGTCGACCGTTCGAGGTGCGGCGGATTGCCTTGAAAGAGGAGGGCATCGACCTGGTGGTCATGCCTGACGATTGAAAGGCAAGGTGCCGTGGCTCGGACGGTCGATTCTTGTTCGTTATCTATTTAAGGAGGCCGCTTTATGGCCGACAATCGCAAGCGTGCGCCTCGTGGCGGCAAGCAGGCTGCTTCTGGCTCGCGTCCGATTCGCCGCAATGACCGCGCTGCCGCTCCCAAGGGCCAGCGCGATCGCACCCAGGCCGCACGTCCGCAGCGCGATCGCAACCGCGACGCTGTCCAGGCTCCCAAGGGCGAGTTTATCGAAGGTCGTCGTGCTGTCGCCGAGGCGCTACGCACTGGTTTTCCCATCAAGTGCGCGCTCATTGTCGAGGGTGGAGAGCGCGATGCCGCCTTGTCGCGCCTGGTCGACGACCTCAACGCCGCGGGCGTCCGCATTAAGTATGTGCCGCGTGCGCAGCTCGACGCACTGTCGAGCCATGGCGCTCATCAGGGCATCGCACTCGAGGTTGGCAACTTCCCCTATGCTGATGTCGCCGATATTCTCGACCGCGCAGGCGACGGTCCGGCGCTTGTCGTCGTGCTCGACCATGTGACCGACGACGGCAACTTTGGCGCCATTGTGCGCTCCGCCGAGGTCGTGGGCGCGGCCGGCGTCGTCATCGCCAACAAGCGTGCCGCCGGCGTGACCGTGGGCAGCTACAAGACCTCGGCCGGTGCTGTCATGCATCTGCCTATCGCGCAGGTTCCCAATATTGCCCGTGCACTCGATGACCTCAAGGCCGCTGGTTTTTGGGTGGGCGGCGCCTCCGAGCACGCCGAGGGCAGCTGCTGGGATGCTCCCTTCGAGGGCCGCGTGGCGCTCGTCATGGGCTCCGAGGGCGACGGCATCTCGCGCCTGGTGCTCGAGAAATGCGACTTTTTGACCAAGCTTCCCCAGCGCGGCATGACCGAGAGCCTCAATGTTGCCCAGGCGACCACGGCGCTGTGCTTTGAGTGGCTGCGCCGCAACGTCGGCGAGCTCATGGGGGAGGAGTAGCGCATGTCCAAAAAGAACCGTGCCAAGTCCAAGGCCAAGCGCTTTGGCGAGGGCTCGGCCAAGCCGATTGTTTCGGCCGCGACCTACGGCGTGGGCGGCAATGCGTTTGCGCAGGCCATCGCCGACCCGGTCTCGACGGTGCACTCCAATAAGCCCGAGCTGCTGGTGGTCGACGGCTACAACGTGATCCACTGCACGCCGCGCTACGAAAAGCTCGTGTACGACCATTCAGACGATCCGTATTCCAGCGACGTTCACGATATGGCACGCACCGCCCTCATCAACGACGTCGCCGCCTTTGCCCAGGGCCGCTACGAGGCCGTGATCGTGTTCGACGGCGCGGGCAATATCTCCAACGAGCGCCCCAACCTGCCGGCCCGCGGCGTGCGCATCGAGTTTTCGCCGACGGGCGTTTCTGCCGATACCGTGGTGCAAAAGCTCTGCATCGAGGCGCGCGAGGAAGGCCGCGCGTGCTCCGTGGTATCGAGCGACGGCACGATCCAGGCCGTCGTCATGGGCAAGGGCGTCACGCGCATCTCGAGCCGTATGCTGGTGGACGAGATCAAACAGATCGACAACGACGTGCACGAGGCCGAGGAGGCCCCGCAGATCAAGATGACCCTGGGCAGCCGTCTAAGCCCCGAGGCCCTGGCCAAGCTCAAAGCTCTGCGCGGGAGGTAGGGGAGTTGGCGGGGCGATGCTGTCTCGCTAACTCCATTCAGCGATGTCGATCATTCTTTCGAGGCGCCATGTTAGCGCCTCTTTTAGATAAGGCAGTCTCGCTGTAAGAGCGTCGTTTTTGGATAGGATTTCGATTGCCTCGTCAACGAAACCCTCGAGTTTGTCGCCGTCAAACCAGCCCATGTCCTCGACGAGCAACATTTGTTTGGCGGGGCTTGAATGAAATTGTGCGCTGGTAAAACTGTGCTCTCCCGCCCTAAGCTCCTCTAGTGATATGTTGCACCAGAGTGATGAGCCCGAATCGAAGATAGGGGCAGGTCTGCAGGCTAGCGTGTTTACGTTTCGCACAAGGCCAAAGTTACGCCAATGACGATCGTAGTTGGCGATGATGTCGTCGCACACGATCATGGGGTCAAGGGCATCCTGGACGCCTGTCACCCCGAGCTCCTCGCAGTTTGTTACGTATCGCTCGTAGTCGGTTAGTCGTTCACCTGCGTTCGCGTACTGGTTTACATAGAACGCAGGGACATACTCTTCTTCATCAGTTAAGAAGACATCGCATATGCTCAGGGCGGAAGTGCCCGTGCCCTCGAGCGAGTAAGGCACATAATCGCAGGTGTTTAGGATGCGACGGTGGAGCGTGGTCGCCACCAGCTCGTTATAAGGTTCCTGGTTCAGGTGCGCTCCTGCCTTATGCAGAATTCGACGCCCGCCCTCGCACGTCCAGTACTTTTGAAGATTGCCGTCCGAGGTGTAATCGGGCTTTGCGGCAGCCGCTTTTCCCTCTGGGGCAAAGGGCGCAATGGACAGCGAGACGTCATCAAAGGTGTTATTGAAGAAGTTGATATCCTCCCAGGCGAGACCGGAATCTTGGGGTCTAATC
>CABQXG010000098.1 GCA_902468045.1 uncultured Collinsella sp. | reverse complement strand
GGCCGCGGCGGCCCGCGCTGCATGAGCATGCCCTTCTGGCGCGAGGACCTCTAAGTCTTTCCGTTTCCGGTGCGGCCCCCCTACAACCGCACCGGCTTCGCCCGTTAAACGGGCACCACTAATACTTACGTAATTCATTTCTTCGAAAGGAATCAAACCATGGGTGTTAACCTCTCCGGCCGTAGCTTCCTCAAGCTTCTCGACCTCACCACCGAGGAGATCGAGTACCTGCTCAAGCTCTCCAAGAACTTCAAGGATATGAAGCGCGCTGGCGTTCCGCACCGCTATCTCGAGGGCAAGAACATCGTTCTGCTCTTCCAGAAGACCTCTACTCGTACCCGCTGCGCCTTCGAGGTCGGCGGCATGGATCTGGGCATGGGCGTCACCTACCTCGATCCGGGTTCGTCGCAGATGGGCAAGAAGGAGTCCATCGAGGACACCGCCCGCGTTCTCGGCCGCATGTATGACGGCATCGAGTTCCGTGGCTTTGCCCAGGATGACGTCGAGGAGCTCGCTGCTAAGTCCGGCGTGCCCGTGTGGAACGGCCTGACCACTGAGTGGCATCCCACCCAGATGCTCGCCGACATCCTGACCGTCCAGGAGAACTTCAACTACGACATCAAGGGCAAGACCCTCGTCTTCATGGGCGACTGTAAGAACAACGTTGCTCGCTCCCTCATGGTTGTCTGCTCCAAGCTCGGCATGAACTTCGTGGCCTGCGGCCCCGAGGAGTGCATGCCCGCCGACGACGTCATCGAGGCCTGCAAGCCCATCGCCGAGGCCAACGGATGCACCATCAAGCTGACCACCGACGTCAAGGACGGCGTCACCGGTGCCGACGTTATCTACACCGACGTGTGGGTCTCCATGGGCGAGCCCGACGAGGTCTGGGCCGAGCGCATCGCTCAGCTCACTCCGTATCGTGTTACCTCCGAGGTCATGGCTATGGCCAACCCGGGTGCCATCTTCCTGCACTGCCTGCCCAGCTTCCACGACACCAACACCACCATTGGCGCCGAGAAGTGCGAGCAGTTCGGCATCACCGAGCAGGAGGTCACCGACGAGGTCTTCGAGAGCCCCGCTTCCAAGGTCTTCGACGAGGCCGAGAACCGCATGCACACCATCAAGGCTGTCATGTACGCCACGCTCAAGTAAGAGCATCTAGCATCTCGCTCGGGGTGTATTGTTGAACACCCCGAGCGGCTGTGTCTGGTAAATATCTCGCGTCGGGCGGTGGGCACGGCACGGAAGATCCGCTTCGCACGAGATAGTTAAATGATTTATGAAGGGGGGATGAGAACTATGACTGAGACCGCTAAGAAAAAGCGCGGTATGCCTTCATCGTTCACCATTCTTCTTGCTCTGCTGGCAATTGTCGCAGTGATTACCGTTATCGTCTCCGGCACGTCCGGCGGCGCGGTTACTGCCGCCCGTCTGAGCGATTTCTGCACCGCCCCGATTAAGGGCTTCGCTGACGCTCTGCCCGTCTGCCTCTTCGTTATGATCCTGGGCGGCTTCCTCGGCATGATGACCGAGACCGGCGCTCTGGACAACGGCATCGCCGTCCTGGTGCAGAAGCTTAAGGGCAACGAGATCATGCTCATTCCCGTGCTGATGCTCATCTTCTCACTCGGTGGTACCACTTATGGTATGTGCGAGGAGACCGTTCCCTTCTACGCCCTGCTCGCCGCTACCATGATGGCCGCTGGCTTCGACCCGATGGTCGGCGCCGCTACCGTCCTGCTCGGCGCTGGCTGCGGCTGCCTGGGCTCCACGGTTAACCCGTTCGCCGTCGGCGCTGCCGTCGACGCTCTGACCGGCGTTGGCATTGAGGTCAACCAGTCCATCATCATCGGCCTCGGTGCCGTCCTGTGGATTGTCACTACCGCTATGTCCATCGTCTTCGTGATGAACTATGCCAAGAAGGTCAAGGCTGACAAGGGTTCTACCATCCTGTCGATGCAGGAGCTCAAGGACGCCGAAGAAGCTCACGGCAAGGCTGCTTCCGAGGTCCACAAGGAGGTCAAGCTCACCGGTCGTCAGAAGGGTGTTCTGATCGCCTTCGCCTTCACCTTCGTCGTCATGATCGTCGGCTTCATTCCGCTGGCCGACCTCAACGAGGGCGTCGCCAACTTCTTCGACGCTGGCGCTGTCTACGACGCCGACGGTAACGCCGTCGTCCAGGGCTGGTCTGCCCTGATCACCGGCCTGCCCATTGGCCAGTGGTACTTCGACGAGGCTTCCACCTGGTTCTTCCTCATGGCCGTCCTGATCGGTATCATCGGTGGCCTGTCCGAGAAGCAGATCGTTAACACCTTTATCACCGGCGCTGCCGACATGATGTCCGTTGTTCTCGTCATCGCCCTCGCCCGTGGTATCTCCGTCCTCATGGCTAACACCGGCCTCGACGTCTTCGTCCTCGACGCTGCCGCCAATGCTCTGGCTGGCCTGTCCGGCGTGATCTTCGCTCCCATGAGCTTCCTGGTCTACTTCGGCCTGTCCTTCCTGATCCCCTCGACCTCTGGTATGGCTACCGTCTCCATGCCCATCATGGGACCGCTGGCTGTTAAGCTCGGCTTCTCGCCCGAGGTCATGGTCATGATCTTCTCCGCCGCCATCGGTGTCGTGAACCTGTTCACCCCGACCTCCGGCGCCATCATGGGCGGTCTCGCCTTGGCCAAGATCGAGTGGACGACCTGGCTCAAGTTTGCCCTTAAGCTCATCGTCGCGCTCTCCGTCGTCTGCGCCATCATCCTGACCGTCGCCTGCGTGCTGATCTAAGTACCCAACGGGTACCCCACGGAAACCTTGACGATCCTGTAAAGGATCATCTGGTCATCGTCTGTCCGGTGGGGTCAACCCACCGGTAGACTCCTACCTTTAGCCCCCTTCCGTTCCGTGCGCGGGAGGGGGCGCTCTTATGTTGCGCGGTTCTACGAACCGCGCAACCAGTCGACGCTGCGCGCCGTCCGTCCTCTGCCTGCGGCGCTTTTCATTGTTGGTGCAGGGGGGACAGCTTGCTCGCTCTGGTGCCCGTTTGCTGACTTATGCTCCACCTGCGATGTTACCGTTGTTGGTGTAATGGGGCGGTGCAATGGGGTCAGGTTAGTTTGCACCAAATATGTCCGACAAGAGGTTTGACGGATGTTTGGTTGGTGCCTGTTGATGGTCTGGGTATCGGGGAGGGCGGGCTCCGTTATAATCGCCTAGAACATTAAATGGAAACGGGACGGGAGCCATATATGCGCCAGGGTTTCGACAACGCGAAGTATATCGAGCTGCAGGCTGCTCACATTAAGGAGCGCATCTCGCAGTTTGGTGGCAAGCTCTATTTGGAGTTTGGCGGTAAGCTGTTCGATGACTATCATGCGAGCCGCGTGCTGCCGGGTTTTGAACCGGACAGCAAGTTCCGCATGCTCAAGAGCATCGCCGACGATGTCGAGGTTATCATCGCGATCAACGCGAACCACATCGAGAAAAACAAGGCTCGTGGTGACCTTGGCATTACCTATGACGAGGATGTGCTGCGCCTGGTTGACCTGTTCCGTGGCAACGGCTTTGCCGTCGCGGCTGTGGTTATCACCCAGTACGCTGGCCAGCCTGCTGCCGATGTGTTTCGCAACCGCCTGAACGCGCTCGGTATTCCCGCCAAGCTGCACTATCCCATCGAGGGGTATCCGCACGATGTCGATCTGATCGTGTCCGACGATGGCTACGGCAAGAACGAGTTTGTCGAGACCACCCGACCGCTCGTCGTGGTTACTGCCCCCGGTCCTGGCTCGGGCAAGCTTGCCACCTGCCTGTCTCAGCTCTATCACGAGCACAAGCATGGCACGGCCGCCGGCTATGCCAAATTCGAGACCTTCCCGGTCTGGAATCTTCCTCTGACGCATCCGGTCAATATCGCCTACGAGGCCGCCACGGCTGACCTCGACGACGCCAATATCATCGATTCGTTCCACCTTGAGGCCTACAACAAGACCACGGTCAACTACAACCGCGACGTCGAGGCCTTCCCGGTAGTCCGTGCCCTGATGGAAAAGATCCTGGGCAAGAGCCCCTACCAGAGCCCTACGGACATGGGCGTCAATATGGTCGGCTTTGCCATCACCGATGACGATGCCTGCCGCGACGCTTCCAAGATGGAGATCGTCCGCCGCTACTTTACCGCGGTCGAAAATGTGCGACGTACCGGCGTGGGCGATGAGCAAGTCGACCGTCTCAAGATTATTATGAAGAAAGCCGGCATCGATAAGAACTACTCACCGGCGCGCTCGGCGGCCCTCACCAGGGAGCAGCTGACGGGTGGTCCCGTGGGTGCCATGGTCATGCCCGATGGCTCCGTGGTGACCGGTAAGACCTCCACGCGCCTGGGCGCCGCAAGCTCGCTCATTATGAACGCCCTCAAGCATGTCTCGGGCGTCGACCTTGAGCTCGAGGTCATTAGCGATGAGGCGATCGAGCCCATCAGCAAGCTCAAGACGCATTTCCTGGGCAGCAAAAACCCGCGCCTCCACACCGACGAGACGCTTATGGCGCTGTCGATCACCTCGGCCACGAGTGAGACGGCCGCTCGCGTCCTTTCGGGCCTGGAGCAGCTGCGCGGTTGCGACGCCTTCTTTAGCGTGATTATCTCGCCGACGGACGAGACGGTACTGCGCAAACTGGGTATCAACGTGTGCTGCGAGCCCAAGTTTGAGCGCCGCGGTTTCTTCCATCGCTAAGTTTGAAGCACCGCGGTAATTGCATTGCATTTTGGCCGTATCGGGTTAGCGTCCGGTACGGCTTTTTGATCAATAAAGCGCCTATTTCGGCGAAAAATAGCCGTTTACCTGCCCAGAAACAATTTGAGCGGTATACAATAACCGTAACTGTTTCATCCTTAGCGGGATGCCGCATGATGGATATTACCTGCCATCGTGAGGTGTGTCGGTCGCGCACGGCGCGTTAGATGCTCGTGCTCGGTTTGAGGAGGCTGCTATGGCAGGCAAGGGTCGTGCGAGTGTCAACGATATGAAGCGTGTTGAGGTGCTGGTGTTGATGGAGATCGACCAGCAAACCGAAGACAATGGCGGGCCGTATGGTTTCTCGCGCAAAACGCTTGCCGAGCGCGTGGGGGTTTCGCCGTATCGTGCCCGCGCCGCAATCGATCGCTTGGATTCCGAAGGCATGATTGATGTCGTCTCGCGTTATAGCGACGACGGCGGTCAGCTTGCAAATGGCATTTGCCTCACCGAACGTGGCGAGTGGTATCTTGAGGGCGTCCGTACCGGCATGCTCGTTCAAGAAATGCTTGAGGACGAGGTTGCTGATCGATAGCAGCATGTAACCCTTGCCATAGCGACGCCGCCTGGGAAACTGGGCGGCGTTTTGTTTCAAGATTGAGAAATGCAATCGCACGCGAGAAAAATTGCGAACGGTCCGCGGCGCGAGTATTACAATGAAGACCCGTAAGATGTGGATAAACAACTTCTACGGGAAGCGCAGGTAACTCAATATGACCAAGCATGTGTTCGTAACCGGTGGCGTGGTTTCGTCTCTGGGCAAGGGTATCACCGCGGCCTCGCTGGGCCGTCTGCTCAAGTCGCGTGGCTACAAAGTAACGATGCAGAAGGCCGACCCGTATCTGAACGTCGACCCCGGTACCATGAGCCCGTTCCAGCATGGTGAGGTCTTCGTTACCGAGGATGGTTACGAGTCCGACCTGGACCTGGGTCATTACGAGCGCTTTATTGATGAGAACCTGACCCGCGATTCCAACTTTACGACCGGTGCCATCTACAAAAGTCTAATCGCCCGTGAGCGTCGCGGCGACTTTCTGGGCGGTACCGTGCAGGTGATTCCCCACGTCACCAACGCCATTAAGGACAAGTTCCGCCGCATCGAGGAGCAGACCGGCTCCGATGTGGTCATCACCGAGCTGGGCGGCACGATCGGCTATTGGTTGATTGGCCTGCTCGCCTTGGCCGGGCTGTACCATCACTACT
>CABQXG010000097.1 GCA_902468045.1 uncultured Collinsella sp. | reverse complement strand
CCCAGGCCGCCTCTGCCCAACGAGGTCGCTGAGTACACGGAGTACGACCTGCAACGATTGGCAGTGAAGCCTGGCATCACCGGATGGTGGCAGGTGACTGATCGCAACTCAACTGGGTTCGATGGCATGGTCCGCCGTGACCTCGAGTACATAGCCAAGCGCGGAATTGTCACAGATCTCAAAATCGTTTTCCTCACGGTTCTGGAGGTCTTCAACGGGAGCGATGCGTACTAATGCCTAGTTTTGATACCCGAAATAAATCGGAGAAGAAAATGAAGATCGCTGTCGCCGGTACCGGCTACGTCGGCCTGTCCCTCGCCGTCCTGCTCTCGCAGCATAACGAGGTGCACGCGCTTGACATCGTGTCCGATAAGGTCGAGAAGATCAACAGCTACCAGTCGCCCATCCAGGACGACGAGATCGAGCGCTTCCTGGCGGAGGCCAAGGTGGGGGAGCGCAAGCTCGACCTCCACGCCACCGTCGACGTGGCCGAGGCCTATACGGGCGCCGACTACGCTGTTATCGCCACGCCCACCAACTACGATTCGGACAGGAACTTCTTCGACACGAGCTCCGTCGAGGCCGTCATCGCCGCCGTGCGCTCGGTGAACCCGGACGCCTGGATCGTCATCAAGTCGACTATCCCCGTCGGCTACACCGCTGGGCTTCGCGAGAGGTTGAGCGACGACAAGATCTTCTTCAGCCCCGAGTTCCTGCGAGAGAGCAAGGCGCTCTACGACAACCTGCACCCCAGCCGCATCGTGGTGGGCGCGCCCAAGGACGACCCCGAGGCCGTGGCCGCCGCCGAGCGCTTCGCCGGCCTGCTCGCTCAGGGCGCCGATCCAGTCGAGCTCGAGCGTGTCAACGCGGACGGCTCAAAGGGCATCCCCGAGCTCGTGCTGGGCACCACCGAGGCCGAGGCCGTGAAGCTGTTCGCCAACACCTACCTGGCGCTGCGCGTGGCCTACTTCAACGAGCTCGACACCTACTGCGAGGTCCGCGGCCTCAACACACGCGACGTCATCGAAGGCGTCTGCCTGGAGCCGCGCATCGGATCGCATTACAACAACCCCAGCTTCGGCTACGGCGGCTACTGCCTGCCCAAGGACACCAAGCAGCTGCTTGCCAACTACAAGGACGTGCCGCAGAACCTGATCGAGGCTATCGTGGAGGCCAACCGCACCCGCAAGGACTTCGTCGCCGACGAGGTGCTGCAGATGGTCTGGGACCGCGTGTATGCCGGTAAGCAGAAGCCGATCGTGGGCGTCTACCGCCTGACGATGAAATCTAACTCCGACAACTTCCGCGCGAGCTCCATCCAGGGCGTCATGAAGCGCGTGAAGGCCAAGGGCGTGCCCGTGGTGGTCTACGAGCCCACGCTCGATGCACCGGAGTTCTTCGGCTCCGAGGTCACGCACGACCTGGAGGCCTTCAAGGCCGGCTGCGACGTGATCGTCGCCAACCGTTGGAGCGACGAGCTCGCGGACGTGGCGGACAAGGTTTATACGCGCGATTTGTTTAAGAGGGATTAGTTCATGACGAGGTGTCGCAAGGACATAAAAGTGTGCTTTGCTGCGTCATCTGGTGGGCATCTGGAGCAGTTACTTGAGCTTAAGCCTTTGATGGAGCGCTACGACAGTTTCATCCTCACCGAGAAGACTGCCTACGATGCCAAGCTGCCCGTGCGGGCTCGCTATGTGCGCCAGGTGAATCGACACGAGGCAAGCTTTCTTCCTCGAATGATTGTCAATGCCGTGACGTCTCTACGTTATTGGCTCACTGAACGCCCCGACGTGATTGTGTGCACGGGGGTACTGGCCACCATCCCGTTTTGCCTGATCGGGCATGCAATGGGCGCCAAACTTGTGTATGTCGAGTCTTTCGCGAAAACTGACTCACCAACCATGACGGGAAAGCTGCTGAGTAAACGCGCCGATCGCTTTTACGTGCAGTGGGAGTCGATGCTATCCGTGTACCCTAATGCCCGCTTTGTCGGTGGCGTGTACTAGGGAGGCTGTCACATGATTTTCGTTACCGTAGGCTCCCAGAAGTTCCAATTCGACAGATTGATCAGGGCGGTAGATGCTCTCGTTGCAAGCGGTGTTGCTGGGGATGGAGCTTTTGCTCAAACGGGTGTATGCACTTACATTCCTGAGAATTTGGAACACGAGGCATTTCTCGATCGCGATTCCTTCCGCATTCATATGGATGCTTGCGATGTCGTGGTAACCCATGGAGGCACTGGCGCCATCATCGGCGCCGTTAAGGACAACAAGAAAGTCATCGCTGTTCCGCGTCTAGCAAAATACGGCGAACATGTGGATGATCACCAGATCGAGATTGTTCGACAGTTCGGGGACATGGGTCTGATCGAGCCGTGTATGGACCCGACCGACCTGCCCGCCGCTTATGCGCGGGTGCTTTCCAAGGATTACCTGCCCTACAAGAGCAACGCGGCGCGATTCTGCGCCGACCTTTCTGATTACATCGATGGCGTTGGAGGCGTGCGATGAAACTAAAGAAAAGATTCGCGCTTTCTCTGAGGAACAACTTGCGTTTTATCCCCGATGAGGTATTTATACGCATGTGCTTCAAAGCAAAGCTGCACTATAAGCTCGATCTTGATCATCCCAAGACCTTTAATGAGAAGCTACAGTGGTGCAAACTGCATTATCACAATCCAGTCTTGACCACACTTGTTGACAAGTATGACGTGCGATCCTTTGTCAGGGAGCGTATCGGCGATGAATACCTTGTGCCGCTTTATGGCGTCTACGATTCGGTGGAAGATATCGACATTGATGAGTTGCCGGAAAAGTTCGTGCTGAAGTGCACACACGACTCGCAGAGCACAATCGTGTGCACAGATAAATCCAGATTCGATTTTGAGGTCGCCAAGAAACGCCTACGCACCGCGCTTCAACGGAACTGGTACTGGCAGGGTCGGGAGTGGGCCTACAGGGATATAACGCCTCGTGTGGTGGCCGAGGCGTACCTTGACGAACCGGGTAGGCAGACCCCGACCGACTATAAGTTCTACTGCTTCGACGGAAAGGCGGCACTCGTGCAGACCGATGCCGACCGCTTCACAGCGCACGACATGCAGTATTTCACTCCATGCTGGGAACAACGTGGAGACATTAATCACGAAGTGTCCAATCGTAAACCTACCGAAAAGCCCGAGAACTACGAATTGATGCTCAGGCTTGCCGAGACGTTGGCGGAGGGTCTTCCGCACGTACGAGTTGACCTTTACAACATCGCGGGCAAGCCTTTCTTCGGCGAGATGACTTTTTACACTGGGGGCGGTTTCGATCCCTTCTACGCTGATGAGGAGCAGCCGGATGGGCTCGATTGCGAACTGGGGAGCAAGATGGAGTTGCCAAAGACCACTACTACTGGAGCATGTTAATGAAAGACAAGTTCTTCTCTGTTCTATACTCACTTTACCTCTCGATCTATCGCTTTGTCATGCGGCAGGTCTACATCTGTATCGACCGGGACAGGGCCAAAGGCTGCGCACCCATCAAACCTGAGGACAAGCGCGCCATCTACGACTACTGGAAGCGCTACGGGCTGAAGCCGAAACTCGACGACTATCGTCTTTACGCGGACCGCGGACTTAAGCCCGAACCAGGCCTGATCTCCACGGAAATCTGGACGGAGATCATAGAACCAAACCACAACGCACTTAAGTACTGTGGGGCCTTCACTGATAAGAATTATTTCGACCTTGTGCTGGGCAGGGAGAATACGCCCGACACGGTCGTGCGCTGCATCTCGGGCAGCCTACTTGACGGTGAATACCGCCCTGTGACTGCACAGCAAGCGGCAGATTTACTCGCGAAAAATTCCAACTATATTTTGAAGCCGACCATCGAGTCCGGTGGCGGACGTGGCGTTTCCAAGGTGAGCGGCGCCTGCATGGATGCTGAGCAAATCGAGCGGGCTCGAGCTGACTTCGACGGCAACTTCTGCGTTCAGGAGATCTTCAAGCAGCACAAGTTCCTGCAGTCCTTCAACCCAACCTCGGTGCAGTCCGTGCGCGTTGTGTCGGTTTTCCTCGACGGCAAGGTTGACATTCTGTGTGCCTCTATGAGGATGGGCAAGGCCGGCAGCGTCGTGGACAACTTCGTTTCCGGTGGCTACGCGGTGAGCATCGATGTGGAAACTGGCGCGATCGGCGGCAAGCTCGTAGACCATGACATGAAAGTCTACACTGCCCAGGAGGCTGGAATGAAGAGGAGCGGCGAGCGCATTCCGTTCTGGGAGGACGCGAAACAACTCGTGTGCGACCTGCATCCGAGGCTTGCCCATTTCGGCATCATCAGTTGGGATGTCACCCTCGATGAGTCGGGCGTCCCTAAGATTATTGAATACAACCTCATCGACTCCCTCATCGATTGGCACCAGATCTTTATCGGGCCGATTCTTGGCGACAAGGAGGCTGAGCTTCTCCCTAAGCTTCTCAAGAAAAACCCCTACCTTCAGGCATGATGATGAAGCAGCTTGTAATTCTAGCCAACAAATATCCCAACGAGTTCGACCCGAACATTAATGTTTTCACGCAACAGACCGCGTGGACCTTTGCTGATCTGGGGTACGAATGCGTTGTGGTGTGCCCCTCTGCGGTCAACTTGAATAAGACCAACCGGAAGCTGCCCCTAGAGACCGTTGAGATGACCGAGCAAGGCAACAACGTTCGCATTGTGCGCCCCCGCTACCTGAGCATGGGCCAAAGGCCTGGTCCCCTCAACAAACAGCGTGTCAGTTTTACCGTGTCGAACTATGTTGGTGCTGCAAACAAGGCCTTGCGCGATTTCTCCATCGACCCTGCGTTGTTCTTCGGGGAGTTCCTTTGTCCTTGCGGCGTTGCCGCAGCGAAGCTCAGTAAGACGACTGGAGTCCCCTCGTTCTTCCAAAGTGGCGAAGGCCTTTATTTTGGCGATCGGTATTTTGGCAACGATGCGTTGGCCAAAGTCTTCGACTCGCTATGCGGAGTCGTGGCTGTTTCACAGAACAACAGGGATTACCTGCTCCATGCTGGAGTTGTCAAGCCGAAGCAGGTCTTAATTTCCCCGAATGGCTGCCGCGGTGATCGCTTTTACCCTCGCGATAAGAAGGCTTCTCGACGCTTACTTGGATGGGATGAAAACGCTTTCGTCGTGGGTATGGTGGGAAGGCTCGAGACGGAAAAGGGCCCCTTGCGTCTGAAGCAGGCGGCTGAAAGCCTCGACGCTGTATATTTTGCTTGTGCGGGTAAAGGCCCGCAGGATCCCTCGTGCGAGCGGTGCTTAAATGCTGGGCCGGTTGATAATAGCGAGTTGCCGATTTTCCTGAGCGCTTTGGACGCCTTTGTCCTTCCCACGCAAATCGAAGGATGTTGTACGGCTATTGTCGAGGCGATTAGCTGCGGACTACCCATCATTTCTGCTGATCGGAGCTTTAACTACGACATATGCGGGGATGACAACTCGATTCTCGTCGACCCCGATGACATAAATGCGATTGCCACCGCTATTGCCCGGCTTCGTGACGACGGCGAGCTGCGCGCCCGTTTGGCCCAGGGGAGCCTTGACAGGGCTCCGAGACTCGAGCTGCGTAAACGCGTCGCTTCGATCGCAAACTGGATGGACATGATGACCAACGGCGCGTTAGCAACCTGTAAGGTGGGGGCCGTAAATGTCTAGTACTTATGTGCCTAATACTTGGGTTGAGACTTATGAAGACAACGGACTCGTTACCGACTGGTATATCCAGTCAATCGGAGAGACGTTTTCTGACATAGGGGCTAACGTTCGATATGTCCCTGATTGCATACATAGTGGAGACCCTAAACGAGATCTGTATTTTGTCTCTGAGGCAAAGTCAGCGGCACTCCTAGTTGCCAGAGGTTGCAAGCACTTAGTTTATTGGGCTCAGGGGATTGCGCCCGAGGAGGACTATCTACGGTTCGGCAGCAAGGCGCGCCGATTTGCTCTTAGCGTTTGCGAGAAGACCGCACTTAGGCATGCGAGGCGCGTGTTCATGGTTTCCGACGCCATGCGC
>CABQXG010000096.1 GCA_902468045.1 uncultured Collinsella sp. | reverse complement strand
CATCTTAGAGGTGACACCCGGAATGGGCATCTCGCCAGCCGAGAACACATCAATCAACAGCAGTTTATCGGCATTGGCAAATGCATCGGCAAAGTCGTCGCACAGGGCCTGCAGGCGCGAATAGCGGTGCGGCTGGAACACGACGTCGACATGCTTGTAGCCCAGCGACGAAGCGGCAGCAAGCGTCGCCTTGATCTCGGTGGGGTGATGGCCGTAATCATCGACGGTGATGCCATCGATATCGCCCACGTGGGTAAAGCGACGGCGGACGCCCTCAAAGCTCGAGAGCGCCTTGGCGGCGGAGTCGATGTCAAGGCCCAGGACATGGGCGACGGTGAGCACCGCCGTGGCGTTGAGCATGTTGTGGCGACCGGGATTGCTCTTGATCTCCACAGCATGCTCAGTGCCGTCCTCAAAGCGAACGATAAAGTCACTCTGGATGCCCTTGACATCCGGGTGCATGCAGACGATGTCGTTGCTCTCGGCAAAGCCGTAGGAAAGCACGTGACGGCCCGTCGACTTGGCGAGCTCGACCAGATGCGGGTCCTCACCGCAGACGATGACGGTGCCGTCCTCGCCCACCAGGCTCATGAATTTGGCGAAAGTTGCCTCGATCTCCTCGATACCCGAGTAGTGATCGAGGTGGTCGGCCTCGACGTTGGTCACAATGACCACGTTGGGGTTCAGGAACAGGAAGGAGCTGTCGGACTCGTCGGCCTCGGCGACAAAGTAGTCGCCCGAGCCGTTCTTGCCGTTCGTGTCATAGCCCTCGACAATGCCGCCGATCAAGAAGCTCGGATCCAGGCCCATGCGGTCGAGCATGGTGGCGCACATCGAAGACGTGGTGGTCTTGCCATGCGTGCCGGCAACAGCGACGGTGGTGTAGCCGTGGCCCAAAGCAGAGAGCATCTTGGCACGGGGCCACACGGGAATACCAAGCTCGCGAGCGCGCACGAGTTCAGGGTTGGACTCCGGAATAGCGGTAGAGACAACAACCACGTCGGGCTTGACCTCGTCGATCGTGGCGGCCTCATGGCCCACATGCACCTTCACACCAGCGCGGGTAAGCTGGCGGATATAACGTGACGTCTTAAGGTCGGAGCCGGTAACGGCATAACCGCGCTCGTGCAGAACGAGGGCGATGCCGCTCATGCCGGCGCCGCCGATACCGATAAAGTGGGCGCTCTTAAACTCGGGCGCGGAGGTTGCAGTCTGGGAATCAGCCATGTGCTCGTGTACTCCTTGCGTAAACACTGCCTGTAACCCGTTAACTGTACCGCACCAACCGCATCAGCGCGAGGGCGACCGACGATATCCCGTCTAACTAACGCAAACCCTCTACCGCATCCGCCAGAAGAGCGGCGGCCCTATCCTGAGCCAGACCACGCGCCGCCTGACGCATGGCGTCGCGCGCCGCAGCGTCATCGACCAGGTGCAGCAGCTCATCGGCAAAGGCAGAACCGTCGATATCGGCATCGGCGCAGAGCACGCCGGCCCCGGCGTCGACCAGATAACGGGCATTGGTGGTTTGGTGATCGGCCGTGGCGTGCGGGTACGGCACGAGCACCGAAGGCACGGCGAGTGCAGCGATCTCGGCCACGCTCGATGCGCCCGAACGCGAGAGCACCAAATCGGCAGCAGCCAGCATATCGCCCATGTTGTCGATGTAAGGCTGGACGCGGTAACGCTTCGCCTCCTCGGGCGTCAGCGCCAAAGCGCGCTCGGTCTCCTCAAAGCCGTCGGCACCCGTCGAATGCAACACATAGAGGTTCTTGCGCGAAAGCAGCTCGTTTTTGAGCAAAGCCACGCGCTCGTTGAGGTGCTGGGCGCCAAGTGAACCGCCAAAGACGAGCAGCAGCGTAGCGTCCTCGGGAACGCCAAGTGCCTTGCGGCCGCGAGCGCGATCGCCCTCGATTACCGAGCGACGTACGGGGTTGCCGGTCATGAGCACGTGGCCAGGGTCACCTTCGCGCTCAAAGACCGAACGCGCTGCCGGCACCGAGATGCACACGCGGGCGGCGTGGGAGTTCATCATCTTGTTGGCCAGGCCCGGAACAGAGTTCTGCTCATGCAGCAGATACGGGACGCCTGCGCCCTTGCACCACCCCAGCAGTGGAACCTCGACATAGGCACCAAAACCGATGGCGGCATCGGGCTTGCCGACCTTTGAGAAATGACTGGCGAGCGCACGCTTGGCCTTGTTGACACGCCACAGCGAGGTCAGCGCCGTCCAAGGACGGGAGCGGTCGAAGCCCGTGACCGTAATGGGCACAAAATCAAACCCAGCCTCGGGGACCAGACGACCCTCGAGCTTGCGCGACTGGCCCACGAACACAACGTGGTGGCCACGGTCACGCAGCTCATCGGCCAAGGCGAGCGCGGGGTTGATGTGTCCTGCCGTGCCGCCGGCTGCAATAGCAACGGTCATTTTATCGGTCATGGTAGTCCCTTCGTACACGCGGTCCCTGGTCGTCGGTACGCAGACGCGCCGACGGGTCCGAGTTCAAATCGATTCGATTATATCCGCCGCCCGCATTGCGAGGAGTGGGGCGCTGAGGACGACCTTGCGGCACCGTTCGCTGACGCGGGCGGGCTGCCGGCTCGGTCGCAGAGCCATCCAGGACGGTAAAACCGTTACGCGAAGATCGCTCGCCGCGCACGTGGGGCAAGCCGGCGGTACTCTCATCCATAACGGCAAAGCTCTCACGGCGGCGGTCATACTCATCGCGGCGGGCGCTCTCGTACGAAACGCGCAGGATCAACCCGGCAAGCATGAGCGACACAATAATCGACGAACCGCCGTAGCTAATAAACGGCAACGGTTTGCCCGTCATGGGAAACACGTTGAGGATGCCCAGCGCGTTAATCAAAAACTGCACCGCGAGAATGACCGCGGAGCCAGACGCCATGAGCGCGCCCCGACGATCGGTCGCCTGCTCGGCAATGCGAAACGCCGAGTAGATCAGCATCGCAAACACCAAGAAGAACAGCACGGTTCCGACAAAACCGACTTCCTCGCCAATGATGGCCAAGATGTAGTCGTTGTGTGCCTCGGGCAGATACGAGTACTTCATGGTTGAGTTGCCGATGCCACGGCCGAACAGACCGCCCGAGGCAAAGGCCATGATGGCAAGCGTGGCCTGATAGCCGTCACCATACTCGTCGGCCCAAGGGTTCAAGGCAACCTGAATACGCACCATACGGTACGGCTCTGCGACAAGCGCAATCACGATCACGAGAATGCCGAAGATTAGCACGCCGATGATAAATCTGGGGTCGAGACCCGCAAACAACGCCATGCACATGAGGGTCAACAGGATGATCAGGACAGTACCGAAATCGGGCTGGATAAAAATCAGAAAGAGCGAAATGCCCAGGTAGATGCCCATCTTGCGAAGGAATTCGTTGATGTTGCCACCGGGCGAAAAGAAGCGATCAAGCATGATGGCCGAATACGCAATGGCAAATGGCTTTAAAAACTCGGAAGGCTGGAACTGAATACCGGCGATGTTGAGCCAGCGCGTGGCGCCGCGGCTGCCGCTGCCCACCAAGAACACCAGAAGCAGTAGCCCTATCATGCCGATAAGGAAGATCCTGAGCACATCCTCCCCAAACCAGCTGTCCGGCAAAACGCGCACGATGGCAATCAGCGCCAGAACACCGACCACGGCAAACGCGGCCTGTCGACCCAGAAAAAACGTCGCCGAGCCATTCTCGTGCAGCGCCTCGACCGAAGACGCCGAGTACACCATCAGCAGGCCAAAGCATACCAAGGTAAACAAGCAGGCCATGAATATCAAACGGGGGCGCATGATACGGGCGGGAACGCCGGCAATATAGCGTTCGCTAAACGACTGCCCGCCGCGGCTGGAACGCGGTGTGGTGCGACGTGAGGAAGCACGGTCCGAGTCGGGCCTCCTCATACCTTGTCGGGGGCTCTCCTCTCTCACCGCAACCCCTATTCCATTTGTGATTTCGCTGTAGCGGCAAGCTGAGCCACGTAGTCCTTAAACACGCGGCCGCGCTCCTCATAGCCCGAGAACTCATCGAACGAAGAGCAGGCAGGAGAAAGTAAGATCACGTCACCACGGCTCGAAAGCGAACGGGCAACGTCCACGGCGTCGCGCAGGTCATCCGCCTGGGCGATATCCACATCGCCATCGACATCGGCCTCGTCCATAGCGGCGGTGAAGCGCTCGCGCGCATCGCCAAAGCAGACGACCGAGCGCACGTTGTCCATAACGACGCGCGCGAAGTCCGTGAGCGGCGTGCCCTTATCGTGGCCGCCGAGCAGCAAGATCACGTCGTCATCGGGAAATGCCGTCAGTGCCTTCTCGACCGCATCGGTGTTGGTCGCCTTGGAATCGTTGACGTAGCGCACGCCGTCAATCTCGCCACACGGCTCCACGCGGTGCTCGAGCGGCTGGAACGAGGCAAGACCGCGGCAGACACCATCGACATCGGCACCGACTGCCAAGGCAGCCGTGGCAGCGCACAGGGCATTGATAACATTGTGATGGCCCGAGATCTTGAGCTCGGATGTAGCGATGAGCGGGGTCTCGACACCCTTCAGACGCACGATCATCTTGCCATCGCGCACAAAGGCGGCATCCTCGCCCTCAGGCTCGTCAAAGGCAACCTTGCAGATGCGACGACCCGGCGTGTAGATGTACTCATCGAACTCGTGAATGCCGGCGTCTTCGACGTCGACAACCACCAGATCGTCATCGACCATATTGTCAAACAGTTTGATCTTGGCAAGCGCATAGTTCTTATGGCTCTTATGCCAGCCCAAGTGGTCGGGAGTGATGTTGAGCAGCACCGCCACGCGGGGGTGGAGCTCGGTTGTCGTAGCAATCTGATAGCTCGAGAGCTCAGCCACAAACCACTCGTTGTGGGCTCGGCCGTCAATCTCGTTGACCGGCGGCTCGCCGATGTTGCCGACAGCAACGCTGGCCTCGCCGGCAGCCTTAAGCAGAAAATCAGTCAGCGACGTGGTGGTCGTCTTGCCGTTGGTGCCCGTGATGGCAATCCAGTTATCGGGCGACAGGCGATAGGCAAACTCGGGCTCACCCATAATCTGGGCGGCATGCTCGCGCCCGGCCTTAAAGAAGCCCGAGAACTCCGAGATGCCCGGGCACGTCACGCATACGTCATAGGCGCCCTCGACCTGTTCGGTCCCATAGACAAACGACGCACCAGCAGCCTCGAGCGCACGCGTGGCGTCATTGGGCTCAGAGGTGCCGCCGCCATACACGGTAACGGCGCTTACGCGCTCGGGATGTGCCAGCGCCCAGCGGGCGACATCGAGACCGGATTTGCCCTGACCCAAAACGAGCAGGCTAAAGACATCAGCAAGAGGCATGAAAGACCACTATCCCAACTGGAAGAACAGGGCAAGGCCAACGGCACCAAAGGCCGCAGCGATAATCCAAAAACGGATGACGACCTTGGTCTCGGCCCAGCCCTTCTTTTCGAAATGATGATGGATGGGCGCCATAAGGAAGACGCGCTTGTGCGTAAAGTGGAAGTAGACAACCTGAATCATGACCGACAGGGTCTCAACGATAAACAGGCCGCCGATGATGAGGGAGACGACCTCGGTGTTGGTCATGATGGACGTGCAGGCAAACGCGGCGCCCAGGGCAAGCGAGCCGGTATCGCCCATAAAGATGCTCGCCGGATAGCAGTTGAACCACAGAAAGCCCAAGCAGGCACCGGCACACGCGGTGCAGAAGATGGACAGGTTCACGTCTCCGTGCAAAAACGCCATGGCAGCCATGGCGAGCATGGCAATCATGGAGGTGCCGCCGGCAAGACCGTCAAGGCCATCGGTCAGGTTCACGGCATTAGAAAGACCGGCGATCATCAGCCAGCAAAAGACAATGTAGAGCCACGGGAACGAAAGGCCGCAGATGGTGGTCGAAAGCACGCCAAGGTCAATCGTCAGGCCGCCGGGAAAACGAATCTCGGGGGCGACGCCGCACCAGTTGACGGCAAGTACCGTAAAGGTGACACAGATAATGGTTAGGCCGATCATCTTGGCATGAGGCGTCAGA